>JAYTZS010000151.1:0-13609 GCA_043741885.1 Bdellovibrio sp.
AAAATCGAGTTACCCAAATTTTACCCACTCCTTTTAGAAAGATCTCACCCCAATCCCCTCCCCCCTTAAACAACCACCGAGCGTTAGCAAAGCCCGCGCGCGATCAAACCCAAACCCCTAAAGCAACTGAAGCACCAGCTTTTCGATCTCAGCAAAAGCCGGAGCTTTCTCGATAATCGTCAGTTTAGAAAACGGATAAATCACAGCCAAACAAACTGGCACCGCTGGATCAATTTTTTTCATTTTTTGCAAAGCCCAACAATAAATCAGCAGTTGCTTCATCGCCTTTGCCTGATGCATGGGATTTCCAGTTTTGTAATCTACTACCCAGGCCTGGCCACTGAGATCAAAACCCCAAAGGTCCACCTGTCCTTGGATCAAGGTCAAATTCGCTTTCACTGCCAATCCGTATTCGACTTCACCATGTTTGATTATCTCTAACCAACGCCCGTCGTGATCTTCGGATAAATACTTCAACGCCGCTTGATGGGTTGGTGATAGCTCGGCTTGCAGTTGCTGCCATTGAAAATCCGGATCCTTCATCCACTTGTACTGAAGAGATTCGAAAAGTCGGTGCACATCCACTCCCGAAAGTGCTTTGTGCAAATCTGCCATCTCTTTAGGCGCAACTTGAGTGCTCTGTTTATTTTCGGCTTCAATGATCTCAGTTACCGACAGTGTTTGAATTTGAGAGCGAAGGTCAGCTTGAAATGGATGAATTTCCGACCCTGAGATCGAATTAATCTGGATGTGCTTCTCGAGTTCAAAAGCCTCATTCCTCACTCGGTAGGAAAAGATTCCTTCGACATGCAAGCCCTCACTGCGATTGAATGGCATGCGTGTTGCCCATGAGCCTTGCTTCGGATCTTGCTCATAAATCAACGTTACACTTTCTTGGGCACGAGTCAAAGCTACGTAGAGAACTCGGTCTTCCTCTTCCAACTGCCGTTTTTTTATCACGTCGAGCATTTGCAAAGCCGAGAGAGAACCTACTTTTTTCCCCTCATCTGGCTCCGTGATGGCCAGTGTCCAAGCACCGCTAGATTCATCAGACAAAAAGAAATTCACCGAAGGAGAAGGAGCTGTCTTTCCCATTTTTGGTAGAATCACATGCGGAAATTGCAGGCCTTTCGAAGCGTGCACGGTCATCAAATGAACTTTCTTTAGTTCAAAAACTGGAATCGCGTCAGCTTCATCTGTGTCTTCAGTTGAAGGGGATTGGAGATCCAGATTTTTTAAGAACTCTTGGTAGGAGAAACGAGGCCGTTTTTCTTCGCTGCGGATCAGCTGGATGAGCTTCCAGAGATTGGCTTCTCGCCTTCCTGAAGGATCCATCCAATGTGCAAATTGGAAGTATCCTTTGTTAAAAAGAGTCTCCTTCCAAACATGCCCAATCCCCTGCTCATGAATTTGACTAAGCAGAGCTTTAAGATTGGTCAAAACCGGGTGCTCCTTTTGGCTATAGATCAACCAATGTGATTGCTCGCCTTTCAACTCGGTTAACCACTGATACAGGTGCTGATCTTCGACTTTAAACCCAGGCGACCGCAAAAGCTGAATCAAATTTTTGCTATCGTGGGGATTGCAGAGAAATTTCAACAGCGACAAGGCATCAGTGATTTCGCGTCGTTCGAAAAACTGGCCAGAGCTGTGAACTTGCACTGGCAAGCCGTTCTCTTTTGCGATCCAGGCCATTTCCTCGAGGTCTCGATTATTCCTAGATAGCACACAGATGTGCTCGAGGGGAACCTCTTGTCGATGCAGCTCCTGACAGCGAAACAGAGCTGCTTTTAGCTCGACATTGAACGTCGATTGGGGATCGGACGCCACTTGGAGAATCTCTGCGATCACTGGTTTTTCTTCTGACAGCTGAGTCGAAGGCTTTGCAGCCATCCTCTGGAATTGCTTTCCTAAGTCTGCAAACAAAGAATTAAAGAACTCAAGAAGCTCGGGCCGAGACCGATAATTGGTCAACATTGAATGCAGAATTCCGCTTTCCCGAGTCTTCTCTTCTCGCATTTGAAAGACCTCGGAACGAGCTCCCCGAAATAGGTAAATGCTTTGCTGTGGGTCTCCAACCACAAAACTTGCTGAAGGCCCTGTGAGAGCTTTGAGAAGTTCCACTTGTGAAGGCGAAGTGTCTTGATACTCGTCGACCAGCCAGTAATCCCAGTTTTTTGCAAATGCGTCTGCTGTTTCTGGATGCTCGCGAATCATCAACAGAGACAAGGTCTCCAGATCCTGCATGGTGATCTCGCCAGTAAAAAGTTTGGTTTCTTTTAATTTTTCAGACATCTGATTAGCGCAGTTTTGAAACTGCTGGCAGAAAGAATCATGAGTGGCGAAATAATCTTGGGTGGATCTCCAATGCGAAAGAGCTTCTAATTCTTTTTTCAGATAATCTCTGAGCTCTAAAAGCTCTTCGGAGGTCTCTTTGTTCTTCCGAACAGAGGGCCAGGTTTCTAATGCCTGATATGCAAATTCGGAAGAAAAACCGACGCCTCGGGCTTTCAAATCGAGAACTTTTAACTCACAGAACTCGGCCAACTGCAGCCAATTTGGATTGCTGGTTTCTTCTCGAATGCTTGATGAAAAATCGCTAAGGTGCTGGCAAAGCTTAAGAGCCCGGGTCTGAAGTGTTTGTTTAAAATCATTTTCGCAGAAGTAGTGAAAATCGGAAAACTGCATTTTTAAGCGAAAATAATCTCGAAGTGCGGATACGATATCTGAAAACTCTGAATTCTCCAGCAGAGCCTGAAAATCCAAATTGAATTTCTCATCCTTCTGGCTGAGCTCTCGCAGCAACCGTTTGATTTGAGTCCGCTCTCGGCTTTCAGAAATCATGCTTAATCGGGGGCTTAGGCCCATCACCGATCCGTGACGGGAGAGATACAGACTTAAAATTCCGTGAATGGTTGAAATCTGCAGTTGGCTGGGCCGTTTCACAAACTGAATCAAACCCGGATCCTCTTTTTTCATCGCCAAATGCAGCAATCGCTCCTTCAGTTCCTGAGTGGCTTTCCGAGTGAATGTTGTCACGACAAAGTGCGGATACCTTTGATGCTTCAAATGAAAATTCTCGGCCAAGGTGAGGACCCTCTTGGTCAGCTCAGTCGTCTTGCCAGCTCCTGCGCCGGCTCGAACGACAATGTCAATTAGTTCATATGGGGGGCTCTGCATAGATTTCTCCACTGGCACTCTCCACATTTTTCAGGTTCAAGGGGCACTGGTGAAAAATGTCCTTCTCGAATTTGGTTGAGGACGTGACCGATAATTTCTTTCACTGTCTTGAGGAGTTCACTTTTCTGATCGCCTTTGATTCGGCTGCCTTTTCTGTCCACTTCAAACAGGGATCCTGCCGCTTCTTCAACCTTGAGCCCTCGATCGCGATTCATGTTCTTAAGGACATAGAAAAAAGCGCCAACAACTTCCTTGGGCTCCCACTGCTCAATGGCCCCTTCTTCAAGGGCTAACATGTAAAGTGCCAGCTGCAATTGATTTTTTTCGATCCATTTGGAGTGGTGTTTGTAATCTCCGGCTGTCATTTTATAATCAATCAAAACAAGGCGTCCTCGGTGATCCCCGTCTAGACGGTCTATCCGACCGCGAATTTTCCAAGCTCCTGCTTTGGCAAAAGACTGGCTATGAAAGTCCCAAAAAAATTCGAACTCTTGTTCTCGAGCCAAAACTTTGGTCTGAGGGAATTGGTTTTGCCAGATCTGCTCAAACTTTAAGAATCTCTGTGCCAAATTCACATGCCGTTCCCGCAGGCCCTGCCAAATGAACTCATCCATTTTTGCCATTCCCAATTGATCGCGAAACCGATCAATCTTTTCTCGGATTTCGTCATCAGTTCGCGAGAAAACTCTAGGTTCTTCGGTCAGATCCTCTAGAAGTGCATGTGCCAGTTGGCCTCGGACACGTCGATCTACATCCAGGTCCATCAAAGGCAAATCACTGAGACGAAAGATTTTTTGCACAGCAAATAAGAAAGGACACCTACGGTAAGTTTCGATCGACGAAGGAGAAAGCGAGAGCGGCTGAGCCAAGGTAACAGTTTTGGAAGGAAAAGATTCCGCTTCTATTTTTTTAGTTCTCAATAAAAAATCCCAGCGGATTCGAATCGAATCGTCTGCGCGACCTTGCGATTCTGAAGTCTGCTGCCCCGCCCGCTTGAGCCACAGAGAGCAGGGGGCTTCAGCGCCGGCCGAAAAGCCAGTTTGTGGAAAAAAATAGTAACTGGAGGTTGTCGGATTCTCAGCCAGCCAGTTGAGGTCAAAGTCCCACGAGCTTACTTCGGGATGTTCCAAGCTAAAACCCAATTCGCTTGAAATACTCATGATTTCTCTAGGGGCTAGGAGCTGACTGGTTTGATTCTTCAACATGGACTCAGTCAAACCTAAAAAAATTCGGTGAGTGATCAATAGGGAATCTCCAGAATTCAAATTCGTTAGATGAATTCCATTTCTTTCAGATTTTGACAAGCGAAGTTCTTTTTTAGAGGCAATTTGCTCAGTGAGATGCACCCAAGCGGAGGCTCGCATTTTTAAAAAAGAATCCGTGTTCGCTAAAATTTCTTTGAAACAAGTTTCAAGCGCGGAGAAGTCTTTTTTGTTCTTCCACCGCGCAGCCGAGAAGCCGATCCACTCGTCACGTGTGATTTGATCATTAGGTCTGAAATCCGAATCAAAGGCATTTTCGACTGCATAGTGCCTCCGCAAATCTTCTGCGCTGATAAGCTCTGAGAAAAGAGAATGAAAATCATCGAAGCGAATCAAGGGATGAGGAGAATCCGCCGAATGCTGGAACAGCGCACTTTCTAAATCTGAATAACGGATTTCTTTCAGCGCAATCCGCAGTTCTGCCAGCCACTGCGAAACTGCAGGCAAGCTTTGTAGTCGCACACTGAGATCCTTGGTGACGGGCACACCCTCCGCCTGCAGCAATGGCTGAAGCAGCGGCCAGTATTTTTCGATGTCTCCAGCGACAATTGCGATTTTATGAGCTTCAATTCCCAGTTCCAACCAAGCTCTCACCAACTCACATGCCTTTTTAGTTTCGGCCAGCACACCTGAAAATTTAAGTGCTTGAGAAAACATTTCACAGCCGTGTTGTGCCGATAAAAGATTTTTTCTAGAATAGGAATGAGCTTGCAAAAAAGAGTAAGGCTTCAAGAGATATTCGTATTCAGCTTTCCAACTTGGATCTGGAGCCAGCACAATGACATCAAAATGCCGTGAAAGATTGTGAATCAGATCTGCTTCGACCTGGCTCATTTGAGAGCCAAGATCAAAAATCAAAGGCCGCTTCCAAAAATTCTTCCACTGACTTTCACTTTGCAAAAAAGCGGCCGCCCACTTGACTGAGAAAAGATTCTTTTCGCTGAGAGATTGAAAGAATCTTTCTGATAGCAAATACCAACCACCCCAGCGTTGCAGTCCTTCCGGATTTTCTTGAAACCACTCTCGCAATTTGCCGGGACCTTCGGGGTGCGCGTGCACTCCAGCCATAAGGTCCATCATTTCAATCACGACTTGGTGTGCGCTGGTTCCGAAGCGCAAGTTGGAATCTTCAACCACTAGATTTTTCATCTGTTCTTGGACCCAGGTCAAAATGAAATCACTGGACACTAGTTTCATCTCTGGACGACTTCTTTTTAGGAGAAGCTTCCAGAATTCACTGGCACGAAGAACGCTGGCCTCTTCGTAGAAACCTTGTTTCTCCAAAAGATGCTGTTGGATTTCAAATTTGTTGCGGAGATCAGAAACAATCCAAGTCGAGGTCTCAGCATCGAACTGCTCTAAAAAAACAGTTTTTTCCGAGGGGTGTTTCAATTCAGCAATTGTAAGCATGGAAAATTTTAGCACGAGAACGGACTGAGGAGACAGGTTTTCCCGAAGGAAATGACTATCGGCGCTGCTTTAGACGTCGTCGCTTGCCGCCGGCGTCTACCAAATTAAAGTCGGGATCAAATTCTAAATTCATCTGAAGGCTGACCTGGGCGCGCTGTTCCGGACTTTGGCCAGGATAAAATCCCTTTTCAATCGAGTAAAGGGCTGCATCCAGCTGCAGCAACCAGAGATCCACTCCAACTCCATAAGTTGTGTAACCCTGGTAAAATCCCGCACGCACGTCGAGAAAGGCCAGGGAAAGTTCAGTTCCAAGATGAATTTTTTGACCCAGCTGAACACCGTTGTCAGTGATGTGTCGATACTCAAGTCCAGCAGCAAAGCCAAACAACGGAATCGAGCCGTCCACAGTCAAACCTAGAACTAGATCATCTTTTTGCCGATTCGGCGCAGTGGTTCCTTTTGTTTTGGCATAAGATGTGGAACCCAAATCCTGCCAAGACAAAGAAGCTGTGGGGTTGAATGGCAGATACGATAATCGACTGACCACTCCAGCGTCCATTCCGTAACCCACGCCTTCATCTTGAATGCTATCAATCATTGTTTGAAAGCCGTTGCTTCCTGCCAATGTCGACAAAGTTTCTGGACCAAAAACATAAGGTCCCCCTTTTCGAATGGCTCGTTTGAAATCCAAACCGATAGAAAGAATCGGACTGATCGGAAAAGCTCCTCCGACTTTGAAGCCATATTCGGTGAGATAATAAGTGTTCAAAGTAGGAAAAGCCGGATTGTGCAGCTTGAAGGAACCGATTCCATTGTAATAAGCAGAAAGTCCAAGGCAGGCCGAGGAAATACTCGAAATTCCTCCAGCATCAACCCACACACTTTTCCCATAGAAGGGGCTAAGCCCTGTGAGGCCATTGGGTGTCGGCAAAGTTCCCGTGCCCGCAGTCAAACTTTGGTAAGACTGAACATCCCCGATTGCAAGTTTCACATCGAAAATCGCCCAGTTAAACCCTTTCAAAGAGCAGCTGTAAGCAGGATTTTGCATAAACGAATTCGCATCATGTTCTGAAAAAACATAAGCTCCGCCCATTCCCAGCTGTCTCACACTTTGATACGGTTCATAAAATTCTGTGGCCCAAACCGAGTTCGAGAATCCACAGAGCAAAAAGAAAAGTGTTAACTTCACGGACAACATAGAGTCGCCACAGGATTGACACAATTTCCAATTCCTAAGGGAACTGTCGGATTTGAGGAACTTGTTTTCAGCAGATCATCAATCGAATTCAGGTCGGCCGGTGACACCGTCGTTGCGTCGGTTTTTCCACATGCCCCCGGAGATAGGGAACAAGCCGCATTTACTGCTGTAAGAGCACCAGACACAGAGCCAGAAGATAAAACTGCTGTTAAATAGGTGAGATTGGTCGTCAGCAAGCCAAGGCCTGTGGTTATCTCTTTGTTATCCGCAGCTGGAAGAGAAGTGCAAGCATCAAAGGCCACGTCGGGGATGCCATCGTCATTGGTGTCGGCGTTCTTTTTTAAGTAGACTCCAATTTTAACCATACCCAGGATCGCCATAAATAGATTTTCACTCGATGAACGGTTGGCTGGAGCGGCACTGATCTCTTCCATCTTCGCTTGCGCCATTGTGCAATACTGTGGCGCAATCGCACGGCCAGTAAAGGCATTCATTAAAAAGGTAAAAAATGTCGATCCAGCTAGCGAGGCATTGCCAAGAGCCGCAAAATAAGTGATAAAATCCAATCCGCATTTTCCAGCATAAGTTCCAGCCCAGGCTTCAATCACGTCAGGTCTTGATTTAAAATCTGACGACAACAAGTTAAAATTTGTTATAGCCAGGTCCCAGTCTTGAGTGTCCATCGCTTTTTGAGCATTTTCAAAATAGGCTTCATCCGACGTTTTATTGGAAGGTCCACGAAAAACATTGGCGCATCCTAGAAAGGAAGCCATTGAAATGATCAGTAAAGCTTTCAGAAATGTATTCACTGCGCTCAACTCCCTCAAAATCGAAAAGAAAATTTAAATCCATAGCGACGATCTTCGACCGGAGAGCCGTCGATTCCGATATCTTCGCCATAACTGCTCAACTGAATTTGCGTACGTTCGCTGGCAAGTTCCAACCCCGCCGTCCAATATCTCTGGTTCATTCCAGCTCTGACGAAAAAGATATCAGATATATTCAATTCATAACCCAAATGAGCATATCTCAACTTATCCGTCGCAGCAGCCGCTTGTGTGAGCTTTTGATATTCTATTGTAAATGAGGAGCGGTTCTTTCCGCTAATTGGAAAGACAGCAACTCCTACATCCATATCCTGCTCAATTTTTTTTGGCTGGCTCGATGCTTTCAATCGCAATCCGCTGCCAGAAGTGAAACTTGTTCCGCCGACATCTCGAACCACTGCTGATATTGTTGGGAGCCATGCAACTGGCGCCGTCAAAATCACTCCGACATCGGCTCCAATTCCAACTCCCTCGGACGCAACAGAAGCTAAATCCAACGGGCCAGAAGGGTCCAATATTTTATCAATTTCAATTCTTGAAATTATTTTTCCCGTCGCTCCAATTTTCATGCGGCCGTCGAATAATCGCAAGTTGAAACCTAACAAAAGAGACAAATCATCTTGGTAATAAGTGGTCAATGCATTTCCAGCAGCATTCATCTTTGCATCCATCACTCGCCGTCCCAACAAACCAATCCCAAAATTTTGTATTACAAAAGAAGGAAAGAGCTGGCCCTTAGCATGCAAATAAGAATCTCTGGAAGCATCTGTGGTGTCTTTGACATTCTGCAAATTGAACGGATTGAAAGCTGATTTTGTATTCATTGAATTGGCATTCGTATTGGCTTCAACCTCAGGATCTAAAATGGTGCCAAAGGAATCTCTCAATTTCCCCAGTGCAGCAGGGTTAGACAGAAGAGCTGTCTCATCATTGACCACGGCGAGAGAAGCTCCACCCATTCCAAGAGAACGAATGCCATTGTAATTTTCATGAATCTCTTGAGCAAAAGTTATTGTCGACCATCCGAAACACAATGTAAAAGCAACGGACGCTACCACCGCATCCGGCACCGAAAAGAAAAATGAAATTAAACTGAGAGCTCGCAAAAACAGATTCTTCATTGTTTATTGATATCGGATTGAGACAGTCTCAGCTTGAGGCAATCGATTCAAATCAAGTCTGAAGTCCCGACTGAGTATTTGTTTTTCAGAAACGCCAGACTTCTGACTCAACTTAAGACTCGAAAATTAAATTTGAAAAGGAGGTCTGGATCTCGAAAAATCCGAGTTTAAACTAAACTCGATTTCGAATAAACTGAGGGGATGAAACATTCTTTCCATCTCAGCTTGAAACTTAGTCCAGTTCTTCCTCTTTTATTTCTTTTATTTCTCTTAGCAGCCTGTGGCGGTGCTAAGGAAACTGACAAAATTGCAGATGCACAAAATTGTTTGGATCATGCCGCTGCCAACGAAGCCGCCGCCTGTGTGTCCAAAGTTGAAGGTATTACTTCGCAAAGTGCAGATCTTATTCGCTGTGTGGGAAAATTTGTCAAAGAGGGTTTTAATGATCCTGCTAAAATTTCAACAGCCATGTCGGGACTTTCGGCCGGAGGAAATGGAACAGGTGGGTCGACTGCAATGATGGCGGCCCTCGCTTTCAAAGCAGAATCAACCGCAAACCTAAACTCGAGCAGTGCCCAAGATACCCTGAGCCTATGTAACAAGGCGAAATCAAAGGGCTTGATTCTCCTGTCTGGCTTGGCCGCGACATCAACATCCCTAGCTTTTCTTGGTGGGGTCGATTTGACTAATCTCAGTGGAGCTTCCCTGACCAGTTTGATGACGACTCTTGGTAATGATCCTGCGGCTCAGGCCGCGGTTGGAAGTGCCGTGGTGTCGATTTACTCATCCACTTGCTCTGGAACTGGCACAACCACCGGAAATTTCTGTTCGCAGTTTCAATCGGCGGTCAGTTCTATTCCAGGAGGAGTTTCCGATCCTAGCGCAGTTGGAGCTAAAATTATGGCCTGTTATGCTGCGCCGACAACTCCAGGCTGCTCGGGATTTTAAACGGTGGTTTTGACCACCTAGTTTTGTCGAACTAAAGATCTAGATTCAGTTTGGCCATATACATTCGGTTCTCTTTGGGAGTGCTGAAACTGCCCACGTCTTCACCGTAGGTCACCACGTCTAGGTTGAAAATAAACAACTGCGCTGAAACTCCCAAAGTTGGATATCCTTGATTGACCCCAATTCGGTAGTGACCTCGCCACCAGGTGGTCACAGTCCAATCAAATTCGAAACCCAAATGGAATGACTTTCGAAGTGAAGTGTCTGGGTGACCAATATCTCGAAAGTCCACTTCCCCTCGTCCACCAAAAATCCAGAGCTCTGGATATTCAAATTTAGCACCAACGTCGAGGACTCTGTGCAATTTTTCAGGAGCCTCGATTGTGGCCGTTTTGTTTATCAAATGAAAACTGTGGCCAAAGCCTTGATCGATAGCGTTGCGAACAACCGCTCCAAAGGTTGGCTTGGCCAATTGGAAAATCGAAAAGAAGCCCTCTCCTGGAATTTCCGGAGAATACAAAGTACCAAAATCAAAATCCACTGTGTAGCCGTCTCGCATATCCTCGGTCTTCACTGTCTTCGGGTCAGCTGCCAGCTCAAGGGCATTGACCTGCCGATTGATGTAGCCGCGATTGATAAATTTTGCAGTTGTTCCCCAACTTAGACGTCCCGGAATTCCTTTGATCTCATTGGCATATCCATAAGCTAAAGTTGTATCAGCATAGGCTCGGACGTCGAGAGATGGCGCTGCTTGATTGTGAATCTGTCCTTCGAATGACAGGTCCATCGGAATCAAGCCTATTCCCCAATTTTGACGGACCCAAATGGCTTCAAGCAATCCGGCCCGGAAAGCCAAAGGTTTGCCATAATATTTTTGCAAGAAGTTTCCATAAGCTTGAAACTTTTCCGAATCATTGGCATAGGTTGCTTTTGTGGTGAGATCTAGGTCTTTGTAGAAATTCTTTGTTTCAAGTCCACCGCCTGCTTCAATTGATAAATTAATTTGACCATTGTCTCGTCGAGCTAGACCCGCCGGATTGTAAAAGAGCGCAGTGTAATCATTGGCTGTTGCGACAAAAGCATCTCCCATTCCCAAGGCTCTGTTGGATTGATATTGGTGATGAATACTTGTAAACACTCCTTCTTGCGCCATTGCTTGAAAGTGAAACAGAAAAACAATAGCTGCGGAAAATAAAAGTCGAAAAAGAGTGTTTTGCATTTAAGAATTTTATTCTTAATTGTTGAATGTGCGATATCATTTCCCTCATGCGCCTCTATTTCCTAGTTTATTTTATGACTTTAGTCGGGTTCTCCGCGGGGGCCTCGCCAGACAGTTCAGTTAAACTGAAGCAACTGAAGCCCCAAGAGACAGAATCTAAAACTCGCCCTCAGATTGAACTCGAACCAGTTCAGAAAACTGAAGTCTCAGACAATTTGTCACAGGTCCGCCGCACTCCGATTTCAGACTCCAGCACGAATCTCGCTTTGGGCATTTTCAGCGGAGAGTTGAAGCAAGGAATTGATTCTGGAACCGCCGCGGCTATCGGAATTCAAAAATCTTGGTACACTTTGGATGAGACTGCTTACGAAGCCGGGCTTGGCTTATACGAAAACAAGGTGGTTGCTGTTGATTTCGGCTTCAAAAAGCTGTGTTGCTTTTCATATCCTGCAAGCCCTTATTACAAATTGGGCTTTGCCGGCCTTTACAATGCTCGCAGTCGACTTGGAAACTTCATTGATTACACAAAATATTTCCTTGAGGGAAGCGTCGGATTTGAAAACTTGTATTCAATACGCCACCGTTTGAGATTTGAAATCGGAGCACGGTACGGATCACCTGGATTTCATTCCTTTGCTCAACTTCTCATTGCCTTTCCCGATTGAATTTCGCTGATCAGGTGTTGAACTTGAAGTTCCAGATCTTGCAAACTCCCGTCATTCCAAATGACTCTGTCGGCTCGACGCTCTTTTTCTTTTAAATCTAATTGCGAACTCAAGCGGTTTTGAATCTCCTTATCAGCCAGTTGATCTCGATTGCGCATCCTGTTTTTTTGATTTTCCAAACTGCAAGTAATCAACACCACCTGGTCAAACTGAAGCTGCAAATTTTTTTCGAAGAGCAATGGCACGTCATAAAAAGCGACAGCCTCGCCCGCGGCTTGCCATTTCTGCTTCAATCTTAAAGTCTCATTCTGAATCAATGGATGAAGGATGTTTTCCAAATCCTCAAGCTCCCTGGGCCGACCAAAGACGAGCTTTCCAAGGGCTCTTCGATTCAGAGTTTTGTCCTCATTGAGAATTTGAACTCCGAAACGATCAACGATTTTCTTCAGGCCTAAGGTCCCAGCATTCACAACATCCCGGGCAATCTGATCGGCATCGGCAACTGCATAACCCCGACCGGTGAGCATCTGGCTGACTGTGCTTTTTCCGGTCGCAATCCCACCGGTCAAACCGATCCACTTCATGATTTTCGCCCTTCGTCTTCGAGGATCTCTGATCTTTGAGCGCTGTTCTTTGAGCTCTGTTCTTTGAGCTCTCTGCACTTTCAGGCGAAACTTCCTCGACTGAAGTCAGAAAAAGTCCCGTTAAGCCCACAGCCAAGTGTACCGATAACGAGTCAGAAGGGGAAGTTCATTTCAGTGGCAAAAGTATTAGAAAACTTTGGAAAATATGTTCTTCTCGAAAAACTGGCAGCAGGCGGTATGGCCGAAGTTTATCTTGCGAAGTCGACTGGCGCTGGCGGAGTCAATAAATTTATCGCTATCAAACGAATCCTTCCTCAATACTCAGACCACCCTGAATTTATTGAAATGTTCAAAGAAGAAGCCAAAATTGCAGTCAATTTAAATCATGGGAACGTGGTTTCTATTTATGATTTTGGAGTCGAAAAAAATCAGTTCTTTTTAGTTATGGAATACGTCGAAGGCCAAAATCTGCGGCAAATTCTCAATCATCTCAAAAAAGAAACTAGGTATTTCTCTATCGATCAGATCATTTACATGGCCAAAGAAATTGCAGCTGGACTGGATTATGCCCATCGCTGTCTTGATGGCACGACTGGCAAACCGCTGAATATCACTCATCGGGATATGAGCCCTCAAAATATCATGGTTAGCTTCGAAGGCGAAGTCAAAATCGTCGATTTCGGGATTGCAAAAGCTGAAAGCCAAATGGAGACGACAAGGGCCGGAACCATCAAAGGTAAATTTGGGTACATGAGCCCCGAGCAGGCCGACGGCCAATCTGTCGACCCCCGAACTGACATCTTTTCAATGGGAATCTTGCTCTGGGAGCTATTTGCCAATGACCGCTTGTTCACAGCGAGCACCGAAGCAGCCACTTTGCGTAAAATTCGCGAATGCCAGATTCCTTCACTGCGAAAACTCAATCCTTCAGTTCCTCCCGAGCTTGAAAGAATTGTGAACAAGGCTCTAACCAAAGATAAAACTCTCCGTTATCAAACAGCGGCTGCTTTTCACCGTGATTTGAATCGATTTCTAAATACTCAATATCCAGATTTTTCTCCTCAGGATTTCAGTTTATTTATGAAGTCGGCGTTCTCGCAGATGTTTATCGAGAATCGGAAGAAGTTGGTCGACTTCGCCAAGATCACCTTGACTTTGGACGACGCAAATCCTGACGTGACTGCGACCGGAACTT
>JAYTZS010000152.1:0-4995 GCA_043741885.1 Bdellovibrio sp.
CGGCCCACAACCCACCCAAGGCACCCCGGCAAACGGAAGGGCGAGTCGTCTGGATATCGAAATAGATGCAAAAAGGATAAAATTAAGCTCTCGCACCCAGAACAGGTGTTTTTTAACGATCACCTATGTTACAAACCCGACCTACCGAACACTGCAAACGAAAGTACTGTGGATGCCATTGGATCCTGTCCAAGCACTCAAACAAAATCCCTTTGTTCTCGCACCAATGGCGGGAATCACTGATCATGCTTTCCGGACTTTCATCAAGGCTCGAAAGGCAGGCTTGGTTGTTACTGAACTGATCTCAGCTAGCGGAATCGAATACAAATCCGAGCGGACTTTGAAATTGATGAGTTATGATGAAACCCAGAGACCTGTGGGTATCCAACTCTTTGGCGAAGACCCAGAAATCATGGCAAGAGCGGCTGCTTTTGCCCAGGAAAAGGGAGCGGATTTTGTTGACCTCAACTTCGGTTGTCCTGTGCCGAAAGTCACAAAAAAGGGTGGTGGTTCAGCGATTCTGAAAGACCTTCCGCAAATGATAGTTTTGATTTCGACGATCAAAAAAGCGATTCAGATCCCACTGACAATCAAAATTCGAACTGGCTGGGACCAGGACACTCGAAATGCTAATGAAGTCGCAAAAATTGCCTACAATGAAGGGGTTGCTTGGGTTGCAATCCACGGTAGGACACGTGCTCAAGGTTATTCTGGTCTAGCCGATTGGGACTATATTTCTGAAGTGAAAGCAAAAGCGCCACTGCCAATACTCGGAAATGGCGACATTCTGACAGCTCGGCAAGCTGTTTTGAGGCTAGAACAATCGGGCTGTGACGGAGTTCTAATAGGCCGCGGATGTTTGAAAAACCCGCACATTTTCGCAGATGCTTTGAGCTTGTGGCGAGGTGAGAAACTCGACTCGACTCTGGAGCGAGATTATGTCAATTTATATCAACAACTTTACGAAGTCTTATTGGCCCATACAGATGAGCGAATCATTCCGATTCAGCTCAAAAAATTTGCGGCTTGGTTTGCGACCGGATTTAACGGCGCAGCAGTATTTCGAAAAGCGATTTTTCAAGCTCAAACGTCAGAAGAAATTCTGCAACAGAGTCTGAAGTTTTTTAAAGAAATAAACACTCAAAAACAAGAAGACACTTCAGGTGAAGACTTCTTGATGGGTGGACACGGTTAGTAAGCACTCGAACAGGAAAAAGGCGGAAGTGAATGGCTCAGGATCCAAAGAAAATTAGAAACATTGCAATCATCGCGCACGTTGACCACGGCAAAACGACCTTGGTTGATTTTTTGATTCGGCAAGCGGGAACTTTCCGCGACAATGAACATGTTGCTGAACGTCTGATGGATTCAATGGATCTCGAGAAAGAACGCGGAATTACCATCGCAGCCAAGAACGCGTCTTTTCAGTACAAAGATTATAAAATCAATATCGTCGATACACCGGGACACAGTGACTTCGGCGGCGAAGTTGAGCGAGTTTTGAACATGGTAGATGGAGCTCTCCTTTTGGTCGATGCTTCTGAAGGACCTTTGCCGCAGACTCGGTTCGTTTTGAAAAAAGCTCTCGAGCAAAATATCAAAGTGATGGTTTGTATCAATAAAATCGATCGGCCGGATGCTCGAATCCAAGAAGTGCACAATGAGATTTTCGATCTGTTCATCGACTTGGATGCCAATGAAGATCAAATGGATTTCACCACTGTTTATGCCATTGCGCGAGATGGAATGGCCACAATGGATCCAGAAGTGAAGACTAAAGATTTGACGGTTCTCTATGAGAAAATCATTGAATTGGTCCCTCCACCAGCGGTGGACACAGAGGCGGTTCTACAAATTCTAGTTTCCAATCTTTCCTATAACAGTTTCGTTGGTCGTATGGCCGTGGGACGAGTTCGAGCTGGAATCATTCGAGTGGGCGATGAGGTCGTCTGCACAATGGAATCTGGAAATAAAAAAATGCGGGTCAGCGCCCTTTTTGCTTATCATGTTAACAATCCAATTTCCGTGCAAGAAATCGGCGCTGGGGATATCGCGATCGTTGCCGGTCTTGAAGACTTCAATATTGGTGACACGATCACTTCTGCAACCGATCCCCAACCACTTCCTCGTATTAAAGTCGAAGAGCCGACTGTCGGCGTGATCTTCTCTGTCAATGATGGACCTTTTGCAGGCATGGACGGGAAGAAAGTGACCAGTCGGCATATTTTGGAGCGACTTGAGAAAGAACTTTTGCACAACGTGGCGATTCGGATGGAACGAACAGAGAGCAACGAAGCTTTTAAAGTGATCGGGCGAGGAGAACTTCAATTGGGAGTTTTGATCGAACAAATGCGCCGAGAAGGTTTTGAGCTTTGTGTGTCCAAGCCACAAGTGATCTTCAAAAAAGAAGGCGGCAAAGTTCTTGAACCTTTTGAGAACGTCATTATCGATATCGAAGACAGCTACGTTGGCGTGGTTTCTGAAAAAATTGGAATTCGAAAGGGCGTGATGTCCAACATGAACACCAAAGGCTCTGGACGAACTCGTCTGGAATTTCGAATGCCAGCTCGTGGATTGATTGGATATCGATCTGAATTCATGACGGACACTCGTGGTACGGGATTGTTGAATACCGAATACGATGGATATGACGAATACCGTGGTGCTATCGAGACTCGACAAAATGGTTCTATGATTTCAGACCGCAAAGGCATTGCAGTTGCCTATGCTATTTGGAACCTGCAGGAGCGCGGCCGGATGTTGGTCATTCCTCAGACTGAAGTCTATGAAGGCATGATCGTAGGCGAGCACTCGAAAGAAAATGACTTGGTTGTGAACGCTTGCCGAGAGAAAAAATTGACCAATGTCCGTGCTTCTGGAAATGATGAAGCGATTCGTTTGGTCCCTGTGAAGCCAATGAACTTGGAGCAAGCCATGGAGTGGATCTCTGAAGAAGAACTGATCGAAGTAACGCCAAAACATATTCGAATCCGGTGCCGCCAACTGGATCCACACAAGCGTGGAAAGAAATCTGCCGTCGAATAGTAATCCCTGGTCTGACTCAATCATCGTTTGAGCTTCGTTCCAATCTGAGTGAAACTAAACTTAGATGGAACGAAGAGTGATCGTTGAGGCTAAGGGCCTTACAAAAAAATATGCAGACCGAGCGGTCGTCGACGGTCTTAATCTAGAAGTTTTTCAAGGCGAATGCTTTGGAATTCTCGGTCCCAACGGAGCTGGCAAATCCAGTCTCATGAAGATGCTTTACGGCTCATCGGCTATTTCTGGCGGTGAGCTTTTTATTGCAGGTCTAAATCTGCGCACCAATCCTCGAGAAATGAAAGCCCGCGTCGGCGTCGTGCCGCAAGAAGAGGGCCTCGATTTGGAATTCACAGTTCGAGATAATTTGCTTTTATTCTCTCGCTACCACGGTATTGATTCCGAAGTCGCAAATAATCGGATCGAAGAACTGCTCAAACTGATGCGGCTTGAAGAATCCAGCGAACAGTACGTGAACGTTCTGAGTGGTGGATTGAAGCGACGATTGGCCATTGCCAGGGCTATGATCAACCACCCTGAAGTTTTACTGATGGACGAGCCGACAACCGGATTGGATCCTCAAGCTCGGTTGTGGATTTGGAATTTTCTGAAAAAAGTGAAAAGTGAGATGGGAACAATTATTTTAACCACTCACTATATGGAAGAAGCTGAAAAAATTTGTGACCGTGTGGCCATTATGAATCAAGGTAAAATTCTGACAATTGGAACTCCACAAGATCTAATCAATGAAAACATTGGGTCGCACGTGGTCGAATTGCAAATCGGACGGCATGAATTGCAATACTATCTCACTCGCTTAGATGCCGGTGGATTTCAATTTCAAGTGATACGAGATCAAATCAACGTTTACCTTCAATCGGCACATAAGATTCAAAATGTTTTAAACTTAGCTGCAAATCTTAAAGTCACAACCAGGCCTTCTTCACTGTCAGATCTTTTTTTCCGATTGGCCGGACAAGATTTGCGGGATGAGCCGCTATGAAGATGGAACACACTCGACTTCCTTCTTTTCAAGCTGGAGTCTGCCAAGTTTGGAGCCGAAATTTTTTACTGTTTAAAAAATTCTGGATGACGAACTTATTTTGGATCGTGCTTGAGCCACTATTGGTTCTTCTTGGAATCGGATATGGACTGGGAAGCTTTATTCCTAGCATGAAGGGCGTGGCTTACATCGACTTTTTCTTTCCTGCGCTCTTGTGTATTAGCTCAATGATGATTTCTTTTTTTGAGGGCGCCTACGGAAATTCCGCAAAACTGACCTACCAAAAAACTTACTCGACTATGATTCTTTCTTGCCTAGAGCCCCGGCAAGTGGTGCTTGGCGAGATTTTATGGTCTGCCAGTAAGGGAACTATCAGTGCCTTGGCAGTTGGATTGGTTGCAGCTTCGATGGGTCACATGGATAAAGTTGCTTTTGTTCCTGCCATGATTGTGATTTTTATTTCTTCTTTTGTTTTCGGTGCTTTGGGTTTGCTTGTCACATCTTTGGTTAAAAATTATGACGGCATTATTTTGCCAACTTCTGGTTTGATTGTGCCAATGTCTCTTTTTTGTGGAACTTATTTTCCATTGGATCAACTTCCCTCTTTTTTAAAATACATTATCTACTTGTTTCCACTGACTCATTCCGTGGCCCTGGTGAGAGAAATCATGCTTGACCAGATCAACTGGTATCTCATCGTGGTTCACTTGGCAGTTTTGCTAATTTTAGGTTTTTTGCTGTGCAAATGGGCCACGGCGCGTATCAAATCTTTGCTGATTCATTAGGTAACATTAAGCTAACAGATCTCTAACTCTTCAGTCGTCGATTTCTTCTTCCACTTGGGGATCGTCTTCTGTCAGTCGGTCTAAAGTAGGATCAATCACTCGAAGGTCGTTGCCGCCAAGAAAGGATTCGAGTTCAGACTTTCCAGTGAGATATTCGCTCTCGGTGAT
>JAYTZS010000153.1:0-13569 GCA_043741885.1 Bdellovibrio sp.
AATCCACACTACGGAATTGTCACTTCTCAATAAAATCGAGTTATCCATATTCTACCCACTCTTTATAGAAACATCCCACTAGCTAAGCACTTTCTATAAAGAGTGCGACTTAGGAAGAACAGCTGACTAGGCTTCGCAAACTTCAAGTCCGATCCGAGTGTTGTCAGGGATCGGAAAAGGAAGCCGTCCCAAAATTGGGTGTGGCGAAACAGTATTTCTTAGTAAATTTCTTAGTCAATTTCCTAGTAAATTTCCTAGTAAAATCGCCGTTCGTTCTTAGCCATCTGCCGAAGCTGAGTGCTTGGCTTTAAACGTGCAGCTCCCTTTGCAGCATAAGTCTCCAACTGATCGGCAATGTAGGCTGTGCCGATTGAGTCGGCGTATTTCAGCAGGCCGCCTCGGAAAGGTGGAAACCCTGTTCCCATGATCATAGCAAGATCGACTTCATGGGGCGAGCCCACGATATGGTCTTCGTTCAAGGCCAGACTGCATTCGTTGATCATGGCAAACACTCCCCGCTCGAGGCATTCCTTCTCTGGTAGCGGATCCGTCGCGGTTGAAAGCCCAAGTTCAGAGTAGATCGTCGGGTCCACTCCCTGCCGTTTTGCTTGAGCGTCGTACTGATAAAAGCCTTTGCCATTTTTCTTACCGAGTCGCCCGCTTTTTTCGAGCTTTTCCATGCATGCTGCCATTTCGACTCGGTTGCCAAAGGCCTTTTTGAAAATCTTTAAAACTTTAATACAGACATCAAGGCCAACTTCGTCCATCAAAGCAAAGGGGCCCATCGGCATGCCAAATTTGTGAACGAAAGCTTGGTCGACAGTCTCGATCTTCATTCCCTCTTGCAAGAGGAAAGCAGCTTCAGCCATATATGGCAGAAGCAACCGATTCACCAAGAATCCGGGTCCATCTTTCACCACAACAGGCATTTTACCCATTTTCTTTGAGAGTTCAAAGACCATAGCAATCGTCTGATCACTGGTCTTTTCACCGCGAATGACTTCGACCAATGGCATCTTATCGACTGGATTGAAGAAATGCATTCCAGCGAAGAATTCTGGTCGAGGATGGCCCTGCGCCATTTCACTCACGCTCAAAGAAGAAGTGTTGGTGACAACAATCGCGTCCGGCCTCATTTCACCTGCCACTTGGGCGATCACTTTCTTTTTGATTTCCATGTCTTCAACTATAGCTTCGACCACCAAATCTAAATTTTTGAATCCACTGAAATCGACTGTGCCAGTGATCTTGTCCATTTTTTGCTGGAATTCGTATTTATTGATCCGCTTTCGCTTGAAAGACTTCGCCCAAAGATCACGGGCATGCTTAAGACCTTTTCCAATTGCATCAAAATTGATGTCTTTCATTCGCGCTTCGATGCCTTTGTCGGCAGCAATAAACGCAATGCCTCCGCCCATGGTCCCCGCTCCCAAGATGCCGATGGCTTTGACCTCCTTGGCTTTGACTTCAAGACCCGTCACCCCGTGCTGTTTTTTCACCATCTCAGTCAGGTAAAAAACATGGATCAAATTTTTAGAAACATCGGTCATCGCGCAGTCCAAAAATCCTTCTCGCTCAATTTTTAAAGATTTTGAGCGATCGGAACTTCCGTAAGTTTTCTGGATCACAGCCAAGGCCCGAAGCGGCGCCGGATAATGCCCATGAGTCAAAGACAGAACTCCTTTTTTGGCTTTCGAGAAAACCACCGGCCTCCCAGCAAAGCTTTCTAGAAACTTCGACATCATATCCTTGGCGACAAAAGTTTTTCGTCTTTTTTTGCTGCCGTCTTTGATCAGCTCTTCTGCCATCTTCAGAGCTTGTTCCATCAAAATTGTCGGGTAAACCACTTGGTCGACTAACCCTATCTTTCCAGCTTTTACAGCTGGCACCAATTTCCCGGCCAAAATGATATCCAAAGAGTTTTGCAGCCCGAGAATTCTGGGCATTCGAACACAGCCACCGAAGCCAGGCAGGATTCCTAGCTTTGTCTCTGGTAAACCAATTTTAGTTGATGGATCATCCGTCGCAATTCGGTAATCGCAGGCCATTACAAATTCACAACCTCCGCCGGCACAAGCTCCATGAATGGCGGCGATGGTGGGCATTGGCAAATCTTCCAGTTCGTTGTAAATCTCTTGCCCTGCCAACACCGCCTTTTCGAATTGCTCTCGAGCCGTGATTGTTTTGATCTCTTCAATGTCCGCACCGGCAATAAAAATTTTGCTTTTATTCGATTTAAAAATCACGGCCTTGTAGGAGCTCTTACGAAGCTCACCAATCACTTCTCTCAAACGAGTCATCATCGCTGAATTCAATTTGTTGACTTTTTCACCCACCATGTCGAATTCAACGATGGCGATCTCTTTGTTTTTTCCTTGAGAAGTGATTTGAATGGACTCTTGAATACTCATTGTCTAAGCCTCCGACTCGATAACCATAGAACCACCCTGCCCACCACCGATACACAGTGTGGCCAGTCCGAACTGCAAATTTCGCCGCCGCATTTCTTTCATCAGGGTGATGACCAACCGAGAACCTGTGGCACCCACCGGGTGACCCAAAGCAATTCCACCCCCGTTGACATTCAAAATCTCGTCTCGAATCTCGCCAATTTTTCCAGGCAGGCCTAACTTCTCTCGAGCAAACTGATCGGAGTCAAATGCCCGCTGGCAAGCCATCACCTGAGCGGCAAAGGCCTCATTCAACTCGACCAACTGAATGTCTTTCATCGTAAGGCCAGCTCGCTTCAATGCCAATGGGGTCGAGTACACTGGTCCCAAACCCATGCGCTCCGGCTCGCAACCGGCAAAGCCATAGCCGCGAATTTTAGCTAAAGGTTTGTAGCCTAGACTCTGCGCTTTTTCACGACTCATGATCAATAAATTGGCTGCTCCATCTGTGATCGGGCACGCATTTCCTGCTGTCACAGTTCCGGTTTTTTTATCAAAGAACGGCTTTAATTTGGCCAAGGCTTCTAGACTTTGTCCGTCTCTCGGGCCGACATCTTCTGTCAAAGTTTCTTTGTAATCAGGGCCAATTGAAAAAGGCGCGATTTCTTCTTTCAATTTTCCATTTTTTGTCGCAGCCACTGCTTTTTGATGTGACAGCAAAGCAAACTGATCCTGCATGGCTCGAGTCAAATGCCATTCTTTGGCTAAAATTTCAGCGGTTTGACCCATGTTGATTCCAACGAAGGGATCGGTCAAACCTTGCATCACTGCGATCACTGGAAAGAACGGACTTTTGTAGTTGCTTCCGAGCAATGCCCCGATTTGCTTGAGATCAGCCTTAAATAGTTGAAGCAAAAGTGGAAGAGCCTGACTAGGTCCCTTTGCGATCAAAAGTTTATCAAAGATGCCTTGTATTGCTTCCGGCAACAAGGTCGGCATCTGAGACATATTCTCGGTTCCCCCGGCAATTACCACATCGACTGTTCCAGATTTGATTTTATCATAAGCATGCGAAATGCTTTCGAGCGCCGAGGCACAGTTGCGATGAACAGTGTACGCCGAAGTTTTCTGAGGCACTCCTGCATTCAATGCGACGACTCGGGAAATATTCACAGCATCCACAGGGTTTCCAGTGTTGCCAATAATCACTTCATCGATCAAGTTGACGTCCAGATTGGTGCGAGCGATCAATTCTTTGAGAGCGACTTTTCCCAGCTCGGCCGGGTGGATTTTTTTCAGTTTTGTTCCTGATTTGGCAAACGGAGTTCGCACCCCGTCAATTATCACCACATCTCGCGGATTGCTCATAGATTTACCTCAGTGTTGGCATGGAACTGGATTCAGTCCTTCGAGCTTAGAGCTAAAAACAAGTTTTGAGAAAGAAATTAACCCAAGGCTCGACTGCGCATGACAGCTTGCAAAACAAATGACATTCCGTCGGGACAGTTCTAGCGTTGAGAAAAATGGAGTTTTATGTACACACCTGCCGAACAAGAAGCCCTCGACTTTCACTCCAAGGGTAAGCCTGGAAAAATAGAAGTCATCGCCAGCAAGCCGACCAACACTGAAAAAGCTTTGAGCCTGGCCTACTCACCAGGAGTCGCGGCTCCATGCAAAGTTATCGCAAAAGATCCAGCAGCAGTTTACGACTACACCGCCAAGGGGAATTTAGTTGGCGTGATTTCCAATGGAACAGCAGTCCTTGGTCTGGGTAACATCGGCCCGCTGGCCAGCAAACCAGTGATGGAAGGCAAAGGCCTCCTATTCAAACAGTTTGCTGGAATCGATGTCTTTGATATCGAAATCAATCAGATGGATGTCGAATCCACCATCGCAGCGATCAAGGCCCTCGAGCCAACTTTCGGTGGAATCAATTTAGAAGATATCAAAGCTCCTGAGTGTTTCGAGATTGAGGAACGACTCAAGAAGGAAATGAAGATTCCGGTTTTTCATGACGATCAACATGGAACAGCGATCATTTCGGGTGCGGCTCTGATCAATGCCTGTCATGTCACTGGTAAAAAAATGTCGGAAATTCGCGTTGTCGTCAACGGTGCCGGCGCTTCGGCCGTCGCTTGCTCAAATATTTTTATTTCTCTCGGAGTCAAAAGAGAACATCTTATGATGTGCGATAGCACAGGAGTGATTTACAAAGGCCGAACAGAGGGCATGAACAAATACAAAGTGATGTTCGCCGCCGACACCAAAGCTCGCAGTCTATCTGATGCCCTGGTCGGCGCTGATGTTTTGGTCGGCCTCAGTGTTGCCGGAGCTGTCACCGGCGAAATGCTCAAACCAATGAACAAAGGACCAATTATTTTTGCCATGGCCAATCCGGATCCTGAAATTGATCCTGTTTCAGCCAGAGAAGCTCGTCCAGACGCCATTGTCGCCACTGGCCGATCCGATTATCCCAACCAAGTAAACAATGTTCTGGGCTTCCCTTCGATTTTTCGCGGAGCCCTGGACACTCGGGCTACTCAAATCAACGAAGAAATGAAATTAGCTGCAGTCCATGCTCTAGCAAAATTAGCCAGAGAAGATGTGCCCGAGCGAGTTTCCGCCGCCTACGGGGGAAAGAGTTTTAAATTTGGACCAGAGTATTTAATTCCCAAACCTTTCGATCCGCGAGTGCTTTTGTGGGTGGCACCAGCCGTGGCCAAAGCGGCTATGGATTCCGGAGTGGCACAAAAGAATATCGAAGATTTCAACGCCTACCGCGACCGCCTCGAAGCCTACCAGGGTCCCGAAAAAGTTTTCATCCGGTCGGCCATTCACAAAGTCCGAGGCAATGCGGCTGCCAACGACGGCCAGTTGCCGCGAATTGTGTTTCCAGAAGGCGCCTCGACCAAGATTTTGAAAGCGCTTTACACTATTGTCGAAGAGAAAATCTGTCAGCCAATCCTTCTCGGATATCCTGAGCGAGTGAAAGAAAAAATTCTCGCACTTGACCTTCCAACTTTAAATGACATCCCCATTTACCACCCGTCTTCGCATCCAAAATTCAAAGCTTATGCGGACGCTTTGTTTGCTCGACGACAAAGAAAGGGTGTCACAGCAAGAGAAGCTGAGAGATTAATGGCAGATCCGAACTACTTTGCCTCCATGATGGTTGATCAAGGAGATGCTGACGGCTTGGTGACCGGCTCCTCGACAAAATTTGGCGATGCCGTCCGACCGGTGTTGCAAACAATCGGCGTGGCGAGAGAAGCTGTGCCCTGCGGTTGCAACATCGTCCTGCTCGAAGATCGCTTCTTATTGCTCGCTGACACGACTGTGAACATCAATCCATCGGCTGAAGATTTGGCAACCATGGCTCTGCAGGTAGCGAGAGTAGCCGAGTATTTTAACATTGAGCCGAAAATTGCGATGCTGAGCTACTCGAACTTTAGCAACGAGCCGGGAACACCTGCCAAAATGCGCAAAGCTCGCGAGATCGTGAAAGCGAAACGACCCGATTTGATTGTCGACGGAGATATGCAAGCTGACACCGCGGTTAACAGCGATATCTTGAGTCGGATTTTTCCATTCTGTGAACTGAAAGACAGCGCCAACATTTTAATTTTCCCCAATCTAGAAGCTTCGAATATCGCCTACAAATTGCTACAGCAACTTGGCAAAGGCGAGGTCATCGGACCCTTTTTGTTGGGAGTAAAAAAATCAGCCAATGTCCTTCAGCGGACGACGACTGTGGATTCGATCGTGAATTCAGTTGTGCTCACAGCTCTGGAAGCTCAGTATTTAATGGAGCGTCGTAAGAAAAAATAACTGTAGAAGTTACTGTAGAAGTTACTGTGATATTTTTAAAACGGCTTTTTTGTCTAAACGACGGCACACTTGAGAAGGACATCCAAAAGTTTTTGGCGGTCCAGAGGCTTTGTTAGATGGCCGCGAAAGCCAGCTTGCAAAGTTTTTGTCTGCTCGGCTTGGGAAGCATGAGCGGTCAAGGCAATCACTGGGGCTTGATACCGTTCAGCTTGCAGAATCTGCATGGCTTCATAGCCGCCCATGCGTGGCATTTGAATGTCCATCAGAACCACATGAAATGGCTGATTGAGCGCCATCCGCACTCCTTCAATTCCATCATTAGCAACTGAGACTTCGGCGCCCTGTTTGCCTAACATCAATTGCATCAGAATCTGATTGTCGCGCACGTCTTCCACGACCAAAACTTTCAGTCCGGCTAGGGATCCCGCTGTAGCGCTTGGAGCTCCGCTCATCAATCATCCTCTCAATTTAACTTTGTGTGAAGGTGCCGATTTTACACTCCAATCTTACAAAATCTATAAGTTTTTTCAAAAGAAAAGCTAGGGGCTTCTGTATTTAAGCACCGACGAGTTCACTGACCACCGCATCAAATCTGTTCGAATGAATATTGATTAGATCTTAAGGTGGAAAAAGGGTGGAGAAAGTAATTCAGCTGAACCAGCGTGTTTTCTACTTTTTAGACAGAGAATTTTTCAGAAGCTTCAGAGCTAAATGCTCGTCTTTATAAAGACCAGCATCAAGACCAGCTTTCTTTTTTGAATTTGATTTTTCACAACTGGCGTGAACTTTAAAGAGAGAGCCGTTTGAACAGTTCCGCTATATCGGCATCAGAAGAGGCCGCTGATGCCTCAAAACAATCATTTTGGCCAGCGAAAAGCCTCGATCAGCTCTAATCGGGTTAGATCCGTTCAGATGAGCTCGGCTCTCATTTTTTCGAGTTTGTTTTGGTATTCTTTGGCTTCTTGCTGTTTTTGCCACATTGAAAAGTACTCGCCCTTCTGACTGAGCAATACGACATGTGTTCCTCGCTCGACAATTTCCCCCGCTTTGAGCACAAGAATTTCGTCGGCTTCAACTACAGTTGAGAGCCTGTGCGCAATTACTAAAGTGGTGCGGTTTCTTGACACTTCGCTGAGCGAGGCTTGAATTTCTCGCTCAGTGTGCGAATCCAAAGCCGAGGTGGCTTCGTCAAACAACAGAATCTGCGGATTTTTCAGAATGGTCCGAGCAATGGCCACTCTCTGCTTTTCTCCACCGGAAAGCTTGAGCCCTCGCTCGCCCACAGAGGTTTTATACTGAGCCGCTAGACTTTGTACGAAACTATGAATCTGAGCTAACTTTGCTGCTTCTTCGACTTCTTCCTGAGTCGCCTTTGGCCGCCCATAACGAATGTTGTAGCCGATGCTCTCATTGAATAAAACCGTGTCTTGAGGAACGATTCCCAGAGCTTGTCGAAGAGTGGTTTGAGTGACCTCTCGAAGGTCTTGATGACCGATTCGAATGCTCCCACCTGTGACTTCATAAAAGCGAAATAAAAGACGAGCAATGGTTGATTTGCCGGAACCGCTCGGCCCTACCAGCGCCACTGTCTTGCCTGCCGGAACGTCAAAGCTGATATTCTTCAAAATCTCTCTGTCCGAATGATAATGAAAATTGACGTTTTGAAAATGGATCGACCATTCGCTGTGGTTGGCTTGCAGCGGCACTGCCGAAGGACAGTCTTGAATCTGGGCATGAATATTTAGTAGCTCAAACATTTTCTCCATGTCTGTCAGGCCCTGACTGACTTCCCTATAGACAAATCCGAGGAAACCCAAAGGTATAAATAATTGCAAAAGCAAAGTGTTAAGCAAAACGAAGTCGCCTACAGTCCACACTCCGCTGGCAACTCCTCCGGCAGCTAGCCACATCACGCCGACGAGGCCCGAACCGATAATCACCCCTTGGCCGACGTTCAGCAAAGACAGGCTGGACTGGCTTTTGATTGCTTCTTTTTGGTACTGCTCGAGAGAATGATCATAGCGCTGATACTCGTGCTGTTCGTTGCCGAAATATTTGACAGTCTCATAATTGAGAAGTGAATCGATCGCTTTGGTATTAGCTTCGCTGTCTTTCTCGTTCATCGACCGCCGGTATTTGGTCCGCCAATTTGTGATTGAAAATGTAAAAACAATGTAAAAACTGACTGTCGAAAAAGTAATTGCAGCAGCACTCCAACCAAATTTGTGAATTAAAATTCCTATGACCAAAAAAATTTCCAGCAATGTCGGAATGATATTGAACAGCATGAAGCTCAGAACCGTTTGAATGGCCCGAGTGCCACGCTCAATGACTCGAGTGAGACCGCCGGTCTGGCGATCCAAGTGAAAAGCCAGCGAAAGCTCATGCAGATGGCGAAAAGTCTCCAAAGCGACTGTGCGCTGCGCATGCTGCGAGACTTTAATGAAGATAAAATCTCGCAGCTCACCAAAGGCCTGCTGTGCAATCCGGGCCAGGCCATAACTGAGAATGACCGCAACTGGAAGTACGACCATGGAAGAACGCGACAGGGAATCCACCGCCGACTTATAAACAAAGGGCACCGTCACATTGATCACTTTGGCCAGAGCCAGGCACAGCATAGAAAGGATCACTCTGCATTTTAAATCAGCATGTCCGTGAGGCCACAGGTGAGTGGTTAAACTTTTTACTGTTTGCCAATCTGTTCTTTTGCCAGACGTTTTTTTATCTAGAGTTTTCATTCTTCTACGGTAACGGAATTATCGCCGCAAATCCTGCCCAAATCCGCTATAAAATATAAAGACGCGGGCAGACAGCCACTACCTCAGCTCTAGCTTTTCGAACCCGTCAAAGGCAGACTTTTTTCCATGCAAAATCCAGCCGACTTGACTGCTCTTTCCACTGTCTCACCTGACAAAATGATTAAAAAAGGAAAGCCCTATTTGCGAGGCCGTTTTCATGAAGCGTCTTTCTATTTCGGTTTAGGTGCTTGTGCGATGCTGGTGGCTTCGGGGCCAAATTTGCGCGCCCAAGTAGCAGCTGTCGTCTACTCTCTGACCATGGCTTTGTTGTTTGGTGTGAGCGCACTTTATCACCGAGTCTACTGGCGAGCCGGAGCAAGAAAGATTTTACGGAAACTCGACCATGTTGGGATTTATGTTTTTATCGCTGGCACTTCTACGCCGATCTGTTTGCTCGGTCTGAAGGGAGAAGACGGAACTAAGTTGCTCTCCATTTTTTGGGCGGCTGCCTCGGTGGGCATTAGCAAGGAGCTATTCTGGAAGAATTCGCCTCGCTGGAGTTCCAGTCTATTTTACGTCGTGATGGGTTGGCTTGCGGCTCCTTATCTAGGTGAGTTCATCCGAGCTCTCGGTCCACGCGACACTTCGCTGTTTCTCGCAGGTGGAGTCGTTTACACGACGGGGGCACTGATTTACGCTTTTAAATGGCCCAACCCACGACCGCATTTTTTTGGCTATCATGAGCTCTTTCATCTCTTTGTGATTGGTGGCTGCCTGCTTCATTTCCTGGTGATTTATGATGTCGTCAGGGCCTGATTTCAGCCTCCTGTCCAAATCCTGGACAGTCCTGCTTTATCAAATGCCGGTATTTTGTGATTCAACTCCGGTCGCAAGCGCCTCGGTTCGGCATTGTGCTTGCTCAGAATAAAAACATGAAAAACTTATCAAATCAAAAATCACTACTTTGTATCTTAGTTAGCACTTGCACTCTCCTATCGGGTTCGGCCAAGGCCCTGATGAACCCTTCTCGGGCACTTCCGCCAGGTGCATTTGCTCGCAATTTAGAACCTCAAGCTTGGACAATTCTCGACTCAGGAGTCGGGAGTTTCGAACAGCGCTTGCAGATGATAGCTTCAGCGCAAAAAACATTGGACACCGAATTTTACATCTACAATGACGACCAACCTGGAAGACTGTACACCCAGGCTTTGATTGCAAAAGCAAAAGCCAATGTGAAAGTACGAGTGCTAATTGATAAAGGTATTAACAGTGGCAATATCAGTCCTCATTTTGCCAATGTCATGATGAGTAATGGAATTGAAGTCCGCTATTACAATGAAACACCTCTCATCAATGCCCAACAAGCCAATCATCGTTCTCATCGCAAATCGCTCATTGTTGACAACCGCGTAGCCATTCTTGGTGGTCGAAACATGGCGGCGGAATATTTTGATTTTTCAAAAACCTTTAATTTTGTCGATCGAGACGTGGTCGTCCAAGGCAGTATTGTTCAAGATGTGACCCGCAGTTTTGAAAATTTCTGGAATTCGGAACTAAGTCGCGTGCCAAAAAATCCACCTGAACCTCAATTAATTAATTACGGTCTTCAATCTGAGCAGGACGCTCCCAGCATTGAGAAGGGGATCCAGCTCCTCAGTCAATACAAACTGGATCACAAAAATTATGTCACGATGACCGAGAATGCCAAGCAGTACATCGTGCAAACACCTTCCGACGGGGCGGCACTTGAAAGAGTCCACCAACTGGGTCAACTTGCAATTCAAGCGGCAACAAAGGATATCTGCAACGAGACTTACTACTATGCCGATTTGCCAGGAACTCCGCTCTCTTCCCGAGTCGTTCAGGATCAGATTAATACTTTTGCAGCGACAGCCCAAAAAACCATTTCTATGGAATCTCCCTTCTTTATTTTAAAAAACGGAAACAATCTTTTTTCTTCAGCCATTACCAATGGAATCAAAGTTGATATTCTGACAAACTCTTTGGCCTCTGCAGAAGTTCCTTTAGCGATTGCTCCGTTCCTTGCCACAGCTAAAGTGCTCTCAGCTCAAGGAGCGACTGTTTATATTCATGAAGGGCTTCCACCTCGCCGGTCGAATTTTTCACTGGCAGAGGCGCAAAATGCTCGCTGGGGAACTCACGCAAAGACGATGCTGGTTGATGATAACTCTGTTTTGATTGGTTCCTTCAATATCGATCCGCGGTCGGCGAATTTGAATGCGGAGATGGCTTTGGTCTGTGTCGGCAGCAAAACCCTGGCAAGTTCGGTGGCAGTGGATTTTGAAACACGAAAATCGACCATGGCTGAACTCGGCCGAAATGGCCTTCCACTGGATGGACGTGACATTCACTTGAATGCATCAGAAAAAGCTCGGCGGAACTATTTGCTCACTAAGCCATTTGCACTTGTATTCTCTAGCTTTCTTTGATTTGCGATCAGCTTAGGCGTTTATTCCAGTCCGTTTTAAAATACTCTGAATCAAGCCCATGAGCTCGAGCGTGCCGACGGGCTTTTCTCTGTAGACTATTCCTGAGGTTTTCAAGAACCGATCCGTCCGCTCTGTGAAGCTACCGCCGGTCATGAAGGCGATTCTTTGACAGTGTTCCGGTGAAAACTCTAGAAGCTTCTCATAAAAGTCGACGCCACCAAGGTTCGGCATCATCAAGTCACACAAGATGCAATCGAATTTTTCGCCCATTCGAATTCTTTCAAGGGCTTCACTCGCATCATTCAAGGCGACAATTTTGTGCTGAGTCGCGATCAAAGATTCAAGAACTTCCAATAAATCAGGATCGTCATCTATCAGTAAGATCCGACCGGACTGAACAACGGAGACAACTTCTATAATGTCATTTTTTATCTCAGATTTTTTTTCAACTGGGAGGGGGAGAAAAACTTGGAAGACTGTTCCTTTATCTATTCCTTTGTCTATTCCACCGTCTTTTACAAGTCTACGATGAGGGGCAAACTGGATTCGACCGCCATGCTGGGTGACGATGGAGTGGCTAATGGATAGGCCTAAACCTGTGCCTTCACCGACGGGTTTGGTTGTGAAGAAAGGCTGGAACAAATTTTTCTTCACGGCCTCTGTGATTCCATGGCCGGTGTCGCTAATCTCTGTGACTAAAAATTTTTGTTGATCTTCGCTTTTGAGCATCACTCGAACTGAAATCCAGTTCGAGTTTGCATTGCCCGGCTCGATTGACTGAGCTGCATTGATCAGTAGGTTTAGAAACACCTGTCCCAGGCGCGCTTGGTTTCCAAGAATGAGCGGCAGATTGTCTTCGATCTCAACGGTGAGCCGAGCTCGATGTTCGATCGTGTTTCGGGCCATGCTAATGGCCGAGTTTATATTTTCTGACAAATTGATCAGAGACATTCCGGACTCGGGCTCGATACGTGAAAAGGTTTTTAGCTGCCTTACAATGGATTGAATTCTTTGAAGACCTTCTTGGATTTCCTTAACTTGCTGGGCTTCGTCAGCCAATCGATGACGACGCAAAGATTTCTCTAGGCTTTCACTTTTCATCATCACGTAAAATAAAGGATTGTTGACCTCATGGCCAACTCCAGCTGCCAATTGACCAAGGTCCCGCATTCGATCCGTCAGCATCATATGGGCCTGGAGACTTTTTCGGTCCGATACATCTCTCACGACAACAGCCACGGCCGGCGAGCCTTCAAAAATTGTAGTCAACGATGTGCACTCGCCAATAAAAAATTCGCTTGAACTGGAGCGATAAAAACGAAACTCTCTCGGCAGGTTCATATTGAGTTCGCCATTGTTCAGGCGCTTGATTCTTTCCAAAATTGCCGCCCGATCCTCTGGGTAAACTAAATCCAATATACTGGTTCCGATGAGCTGCTTCTGATTGTCGCAGTGAATGTAACTGGCGAAGCAAGGATTCACGTATCGGATCCGACCATGGGTATGAATAATTACTCCATCCGGAAAACGATCTATTAGATTTTGAAATTCGCTTCGCTCAATCAGAAGTTTATTCGACTGAGCTTGAAGATTCTCTTGTTGGACCACGATCTCCCGAAACAGAGCTCGAACATGAAACAAACTTTGTAAAAAAAAGCGAATCTGACTCCAAAAAGTTTGGTTCGGCGGCAAACTGATCTGGTAAATCGCTCCGCGCGCAGTGTAGGTCGCGAAGACAACCGAGTGTGGCAGTCCGAAGATCGCTTCTGGCAAGACAGTCAGGCAGCCTTGAAAGACTTTGAACACTTGCGGACAGGGCTCACAGGCCGATTGCAAAGCAAGAGTCTCTTGTAACTGACCAGTTCCTAAATCCATCATCTTACAAGAAATCCCTGGGAACTGAGAAGGGCCGAACCACTTCCCGGCGAGCCAATAAGCCAATCGTATTGAAGCTGTCATTCTGAACAGGGGCCGGGCGGCGCGGATGCTCTGCTCATTTCCCGTTGCTTGACCGACCTGAATCCAATCCCAAGGAGCTGTCGCAGTGTGATCAAGATAATTCAACCAAGTACAGAAAGATTTCCATTGGACCCACTTCTCGGTGTTCAATTTTTCTAAGGAGAGTGGCGATCCGCGAAAGAGTTCATCCATCGAGAGCCC
>JAYTZS010000154.1:0-13559 GCA_043741885.1 Bdellovibrio sp.
TCCAAAGAAAACTAATTTCATTTAATGCGCCGTTTTTTTTTTAAACCAGGCCGCAAACTAGACCTTTTCCAAGATCAGGTTAGCTTGCAGAGAGGCTGCCTCGCAAGACAGCGGAAATCAAGTCTTCACGACCAATCGGTTTTGAAAGAAAGTCGCTGAAACCAGCAGCAGCACAGCGAGCTTTTTCTTCACTCATGGCATGAGCGGTCAGGGCTATGACGGATTTTTTGAAGCCATTTTTTCGCAGTTTTTGGACGGCTGCGATCCCATCCATCACCGGCATTTGCACATCCATAAGGACGACATCGAATTTCCCTTCGAGCGCCATTTCGAAACCTTCCGCTCCATTGGATGCGATCTGGACCTGGGCTCCAGCTCGAGTTAACAAAATCGAAATCAATGTTTGATTGTCAGGAGAATCTTCAACCAACAAAATTATCATTCCCGCTAACTGACCCTTTTTTCCGACTGGGGTAGATGCCTCAATGGCAAAACTCCTCCCTTCGACCATCTGGGGTTCGGGATTCATTTCCAAAGGGATTGAGACCACAAACGTACTTCCTTTCCCTAAGCTGCTTTTTTTCAAGAAGAACTTCCCGCCAAGAGCTTCGGTCAAACGGCGCGATAAAACAAGCCCTAGCCCCGTGCCGCCATATTTTCGGGTTGTTGAGGTGTCCGCTTGAGAGAAAGCTTGAAAGAGCTGAAGTTCCTGGTCTGGACTAATCCCTCGACCCGAGTCTTCAATATCGAAGTTAAGAATTTGATTCTTGAATGAAACATTCAAATGAACAAAACCGCGGTCCGTAAACTTAATTGCGTTTCCAACCACATTCATCAGAATTTGGCGCAATCGGATTGGATCTGTTTTGACAGTCTCAGGAAGGAGACTTGTCGCTTTAAAAGTAAATAGAATATTTTTCTCTCGGGCTTTCAATCCCATCAAAGAACAAAAATCTGAGAGCAACTCGGGCAGAGAAAAATCAATCTGCTCGATCATCATCATTCCGGCTTCTACTTTTGAAAGATCGAGGATGTCATCAACGATTCTTAAAAGCTGACTTGAGTTTCGGTCAATCACAGATAAAAATCCCTGCCGCTCTTGTACCGTCAAAGTGTCATCGTTGAGAAGTGAAACAAAGCCTGTGATGGCGCCCAATGGCGTGCGAATTTCATGGCTCATGTTGGCTAAAAACTGAGATTTTGCAGCACTTGCTGCCTCGGCCATTTTCCGCGCTTGGTTGATTTGCTCCAAGCGCTCTTTTTCGTCAGTGATATCCAGGACGATCCCTGCAATATGAGGCGACGTCATGCCGTCTTTTCGGTAGCGGCCACGGCCTGTTGAGCGGAGCCATCTCACCGCTCCGTCCCTACGAATGATTCTGTATTCGTCAAAATAATCTTTTTGTTGAGCGATTGCCTCTTGCAAAACCCGGTTTACTTTTTCTCGGTCCTCCGGGTGCATCGACTTTTCAATCAGTTCAAAAATATTGAGGTGGACCTCAGTCAGACCAACCAATGCTGCCGCATTCTGAGAGGTTGTGATTTGGTTTGTTTCCAAGTCGAAATGCCAGACGCCGATACCGGCGTTGCTCATTGCCAGCTCCAAACGATCTTTGGTGACTTGCAATTGCACTGACAGCATTTTCTGATCATGAATGTCGGTATTTGTCCCGTACCACTTGATAATTTTCCCTTGGCAGTCTTTCACTGGGATGGCTCTTGCAATATGCCAGCGGTAATCGCCATTTTTTGCCCGCAGGCGAAATTCATTTTCGTAAATTTGGCCAGATTGAAGGGCGGCATTCCATTGCTCAATTGTCAGAGGAAAATCCTGCGGATGCACAGCCTGCACCCAACCCGATCCCACATTTTTTTCGTAATCAGTTCCACTGTAGTCAAACCAAACCTGATTAAAATAATCTAGATTTCCATTCGAATCAGCTCGCCAAACCACTTGTGGCATCGAGTTCGCTAGCTCTTCAAGTTCCCTTGCACTGTTTTCAATTTTTATTCGTGATTTTACTCGTTCAGAAATATCCAGGGTCGTGCCGGTGAAACCAATTCGCCGACCACGGCCATCGAATGCTGGCTCACCATGAGCTTCAATCCAACAGATCGCTCCGGTGGGTAGCACCACTCTGTACTCTCGGTGGAAGGACAATCCCTGCTCAATGCACTGATCAAGTAAATTTCTTACCAGTTCTCGATCCTCGGCATGAATTCGGTTAAAAGCCGCTTCGATCGCACCAGAAAAGCTACTTTCAGTGAATCCAAATTGTAGTAAAAAAAGTGGATTGACTTTCAGTTGGTAGCTTGGCAGCTCAATAAACCAAAATCCTATTTTCGCAATTTCTATGGCTTGCTTTAATTCCAGTTCAGTTTTTTTCAGCGAGACTTCAATGGCCTTTAAGGGAGTGATATCTTCTATCAGCAAAACTGCCAAATCGGGTTGGTCATATGAGGCAGGAAGCTGTTCCGAATAAGCTCTAATTTCAAATCGGCCGGTCGAATTGACCATTGTGAAAACTTCACCTCTTAACTCTTCTCCATTCATGGCCCGGGCAGAAGGAGTTTCGCTCAGATCCAGCATGTCTCCTTCGGCCGAAACAGCTGAGATCCTTGTGCCATAAGTGGTCGATGGATGAGTCCCCGCATAAGTGAAGCCTATGAATTTATCCGCAGCTTTGTTGGAAAAAACCACTTCTTTATTTTTCGGGTCTAAAATAAACAACGGGCTAGGCAGTCGATTTAATAGCTCTTCAAACCAGTGCCTCTGATTTTCGGCTGCGAGCTTTTTCTCTAATGATTCTTGGATGACGGAGCTTCGTAAGAAGGCTTCAGTGGCATGAGACAAATTGACTTCGCAAATCTGCGCAAAATGCGAGGTGTCTTCAGATTTTAAAACCTGGTGAGGCTGCAATTGTTCAAAAACAAGCTCCCTGACGATTGAGAACTCCTGTCGAATGTCGGTGACGGTATACTTGGTACTTCGCGCTCGCTGATGGCCATGGTTGTCGGCCATTCGAGCTGCTTTGGCTGCCAGTTTTCCGCGGCCTCCGGCCTGGAGGAAATCAATCATTTCGTCCAGAACATTCGGAAGATGGTCACGAAGGTAATAGTCGTCCTCATTGCGAGCTGCTGGGACTTCGGCTCGAGCGCGCTCGATAAAATTTTGCACGATCACTGCTTTTTGCTTTGCTATGATCTGTGCAAATTCAAGTGATGATAAAATATGAATCTCTGACACTGAATGGGAGTACCCCGAACTGGGAAACAGTTCAAGAGCAGATCTTGAATTTGAAGCAATCGCAGAGCCAAGCTTTGAACATCAGCAAGCGCGACCCTCTTTCTCGAAAAAGTAGGTCCAGTGTTGTTTGAAATTAACCGATTTTCCATCAGTCCCGGAAGGTATGATATTCTGCTCTCTCTCTGAACTTTTGATTTTGAAAAAATCGGAAGTTAACAAGCGGTTACGACCTTGGATTTCTCTGCTGATATCCATCCGCGCGTTAGTGAAATCCATACTGCGGAATTGTCACTTCTCAATAAAATCGAGTTATCCATATTTTACCCACTCTTTATAGAAACATCAGCAAGCGCGAATCAGAAAAGGCCTGAGGCGATATTAATCGTCAATGCGAGCAAAGTGGTGTTGAAGAAGAAAGCGGTCACACAATGAACCAATCCTGTTCGGCGCATATCCTTGGAAGAAAAGCTGACATCCGCAGTTTGACCTGAAGTTCCAATAATAAAAGAAAAGTAAAGAAAATCGGCATAATCCGGCAACTCGTCACCAGGAAAAATCAACCCACCGGGTTTGTGTTGAATCACTGCCGAATAATAATCGTGAGCATAATGAAGTGAAAACATCGTGTGAGTGAAAAGCCAAGTTGTGATGATCGACAATCCGGCAAGTCCAACATAAGCAAATCGAATTTTGTCATGCATGTCTTTCACGGCCGCAAGTTCCGCCACAATTGAAGTCAAAGTTGTGACGGCTGCCAGAATGACGAAAATTAAGATCAGAGCCTGACCCTCATCTTCCAGGCGCGCCCGCAGTCTCATTTTTTCTTTGCTGGACCATAACATCATTCGTAAAACCAAAGCGAGATAAAGACAGGCGCCGAAATTCCAACCTAAAATAAACCGTGTGACCGATCTGTGAGCTAGCGAATCTGGAATAAGCAATCCGACTAAGAGACCAGCTATCACTGAAATCAAAAGCCGGGGCCTAGCTGTAATGATTCGAATTAAAAAAGGACGACGAAAATGAGCTGCGACATGATCATGCGACATTTAGACCTCGAGTTTTTCTAAGCTTTAGCAGAAATGAAATTCGAGAAAAATTCAAGGTTATTAAAGACCAATAACGCTCAATGAATAGCTCAAGGAACATCTATGACCGCAGGTGCTAGACAACTTGCAGCCAGACGCAAATCCGCAATCAATTGCAGTTTTCTTTCGGCTGCTTCTTGAGCAGTGGAAGAACGCAGAATGGCCGACGGATGCCACGAAAGCAACACAAAGGAAGCAAGCGGAGAGTTGTGAAAAATCTGACCTCTCTCTTCTGAGATCTTGGGCAACCTGCCGCGAATGCTGGTGGCCGCAGTCGCACCCAGAGCGAGAATCACCCGTGGCTTCACAGAGGTGATTTCTGCCTCAAGCCATGGTTTGCAAGCATGCATTTCAGAGCCGCTTGGCTTTTGATGCAAACGCATTTTCCCGTTGCCTGTTTCAACTGGTTTCCATTTGAAGTGTTTCACAGCATTGGTTAAGTAAATGTGCTCTCGGTTCAATCCAGCCGTCTTTAAACATTCGTCTAAAAGCTGCCCCGCAGGTCCAACAAAGGGCCGGCCCTGCAAATCCTCGCTGTCTCCTGGCTGCTCGCCAACAATCATCAGTTCGGACTGCTCGGGGCCCTCACCAAATACCAGATGAGTGGCCTGTTGCCTTAACGGGCAGCCATTGCAATTCAAAGCTGCAGCCTTCAGTTGCTGCCAATTCTCGGTCTTCGGTACTTGGGCTCGATGATTTTGATTTTGCGCCATTCTTTGAAGCCGCGCCGGAGCTTCACGCACTAGTTGTTGAATAATCTGTGCTTCGGGGAGACTTTGCCAATACTTGGTTGGAAGCTCTGCTTTCATGGCTTTGATTTTTATCCGTGCCGGATTGAAGATCGAAGAATAATAAGTTTTCCACAAATCATCAAAAGAATCTGTATGAGGAAATTCATGTTGCTCAATTCCGTCTGCGTATTTGACAATTTCACCGTCCCAATGAGCCGACAGGTCAGGAGTAAAAATACTCCAAGGGCGATCGCCAAACCTGCGAACAAAAAATCCTGCAGTTAGCCGCAAAATAAAGTGCTCTGATCGATGCCACGCTAAATAAATATCTAAGCCGTTAACAGCTGCTTTTTTAAAGCGCACAAAAGCATGCATCTTGTGAATGTCTTTGCGAATTGATTTCATCAAGCCTAGAGCTTTGTGAACATCAGGATCGATTACGATTTGTAAAAGTTTTGGGTTTTCAAAATGAATTCGGTAAAGCAGTCGGTACAGCAAGGACCACCGATCGGAATCTCTCGCACAGGCGACCAGCTCCGCCATTTCTAGAAATTCTCTAGTCACTGAAATTTTCGTTTGAGGCCGCTGTTCCTTGTAGTGTTCTTTGTCGTGTTCTTTGTCGGCAGCAACAGGGGGCGAGATATTGTTGGCTTCGAAATTTTCAAAAAGAGATAAATTGCCCTCACTTTGTGACCACTCGATTTCAAAAGGCTTGATTTGAAGCTGCAGCAACCGCCTTGCTTCTTTTCGCCAACTTTCAAAATCAGATTCGAACTTCGCAACAGTCGTCATAGCTCCCCATTCTGAGCTGATAAAGCCGTATCAAAAAGAGATAATTGTTTTTCCGGTGGCTTCAGCCGATCTTCCAATCGAACTCCGTCAATCAACAGGGCATCTGGATTGTGATCGGCAGCTGTGATAAAAAATCGTGAGCGATTCCAGGCGATTCTCATCTGCTTGAGGTCCTGGACGCGCAAACGCTGAAATTTTCTCACTGCTAAAATCTTTTCGACATTTCGAACCCCAAAACCTGGCACACGTAGCAATTGCTCTCGAGCCGCTGTGTTCACGTCGACTGGAAAATAAAACCTGTTACCAAGCGCCCAGGAAGTTTTCGGATCCATTTCCAAAGACAGATTTGGTGACGCCTCCGAGGTCAATTCGGCGGCTTTGAAATCATAAAAGCGGACCAACCAGTCGGCCTGGAAAAGTCGATTTTCGCGAATCAAGGAAGGTCGCTCCACTGGCAGCAAAGCATCGGCATTAGGGATTGGACTGTAGGCCGAGTAATACACTCGTCGCAAGGCAAAGTCATGATACAGTTTTTCACTGACAGCCAAAATCAAAGAATCCGAACTTTCAGTGGCGCCAACAATCATCTGAGTCGTCTGCCCTGCTGGAGCAAACTGCGGCGTCGTTTTAAATTTTTTCGTTTCTTCTTTGGATTCTAAAACTTTCTGTTGAATTTGCTCCATATTGAGTTCGGCCGAAGCTATTGTTTTGGCCGGAGCCAACTGATCTAAATCCGCTTGCAATGGCATTTCGATGTTGGCACTGAGCCGGTCCGCCCAAAGCCCAGCTTCATGAATCAATTCTTGAGAAGCTCCTGCCACCACCTTCAAGTGAATGTAGCCGCCAAATCGATGTTTTTGCCGTAGCATTCTCGCCGCTTCAATGAGCTGCTCCATGGTCGCATCGGCACTGCCAACAATTCCTGAACTTAGAAATAATCCTTCAATATAATTGCGACGATAAAATTCCAAAGTCAGCCAGACTACTTCTTGCGGAGTGAACCGAGCTCGCTTGGTGTCGCTGGAAACTCGGTTGATACAAAACTTGCAGTCAAAAATACAAAAATTTGTTAGCAAAATTTTAAGCAGTGAGACACACCGACCATCCGGAGTGTAACTGTGGCAAATTCCCATCCCCTCGGTATTTCCTAGACCTTGCCTATCCCGCTTTCGATAGGAGCCACTGCTGGCACAGGAGGCATCATATTTGGCTGCATCGGCTAGAATCTTCAATTTCACCTGAACAGCTGCTGCCGAAATTCCGCTGCTCTCACTTGACCCTGAAAAGGGAATTGCAACTGGAGGAGGTCGAGACTCTGTGAGAACTTCGCTAGGGTTATCAATGCTGATTTCGAGAGGAGAATATGCCATAACTTACATATAATTTACATATGCTGTTAAAGCCATAAAAAAAGTCGTTTCCGACTGAACACAGTCATTTTGCAGGCATCTTTATGTATTTGTCGCTGCACATCCAAATATCAATATACTCCTGGCGATTCGCTGTCTACAGTTACTAAAGCATCGCTCTGAAGGGAGATTTCACTGGACTCAAACTCGACCATTAAAAAATTAGATCACGAACGCGAAGTCACAGATGAAAGTCTCAAGGAAGAAAGAACCAAGACAGATGTTTTGCTAGAAGAATCTCGATCGTCGCTTGAGGCGAGAATCGACAAATCTGTTCGTTCCAATCGAAAAACGGCTGATGTCGAATTGCAGAAGCAACGTTCCGAAAGTGATTCCCTTCTGAAATCTCAGAATTTAAAAAATTCAGTAGATCCCTTAACCGAGCAGCAAGAATTACAGCTTTCTTCAGAAAGAAAATTAGCTGATGAAGTTCAGCAAAAAGAGAGGCATGAAGCGGACCATTTTCGTCAGACAGAGCGTCGGCAAAAGAAACTGATTGCTGAATCCTTATTGCAGGCTGAAAGATCTGTGATGGATTTGGATCTTTCAAATGAGCGTTTAGCCTATGATACAGAAGCAATGAACTTTGCTTCTCAACTTTTAAAAGAGCAAAGCCTGCATGATCAAACTCAGTCCAGTCTTTCCAATCGAGGCCGTTTTTTGGCCATCGTCAGCCATGATCTGAAAAATCCATTGGGCTCGATTTCTATGAGTGCAGAGCTTATTCGGACCTCACTTCAAGAAAATGACTATGACGTTGAGGATTTGATTCGCATGGCAGGTATCATCGAGAGAAATGCGGCCACGATGCAAAGGTTGGTCGACGACTTACTTGATGTCGAAAGAATTTCCCGGGATAAATTGACGATTCAACCGAAATCTCAGACTCTTGTGGCACTTTTTGAAGAGTGCAAAGATCTGTTCTTGCCGATTGGAGAATCAAAATCTGTCTCGATCTCAATGAAAATCTCAGACAAGATTCAAAATATCCCGTGCTATTTTGACTATGACCGTATTCTCCAAGTCCTGTCAAATTTGATTGGCAATGCGCTTAAATTCACTCCACCTGGGGGAGCTATCGTGGTGGACGCGACAGAATCCGAATCGATGATTGATATCACTGTCTGTGACAATGGGCCTGGGATTCCGGAACAAGAATGCAGTCGAATTTTCGACCGCTTTTCGCAACTCCATTCGAATGATTTGCGAGGATTGGGTTTAGGACTTTATATTTCCAAATGGATTGTCGAGGCCCACCATGGGAATATTGGGGTCCAGTCAGCGGCCACCGGCGGAAGTAGTTTTTCATTCCAACTTCCTCGCAATCCTTTTTGAGCTAGCCAAGCCCTTTCTGCAAACTTCGACTTTGGGGAAGTTTTGCAGCTATTCCTTCAATCCGGAAGTCCAGTGAAGTAAACTAGAAGCAAAGCTTAATTTCCCAAGGACAGGGTATGAATTCGTCAATTCAAATTCAACACATTTGCTATTTGAACTCAGAAGCAGATGTCCTGAAGCTGGAGGCTGGAGCCTCAGTGGAGGCTTCGCAATACACGGAAAAGACAATCACTTTGGAATTAGAAAAAGCTGTTTTAGAAGCCGGACATTTGGTTTCACTTTCGGGTTTCATTCAAATTGGCCGCAACGCTCTTCCGTTTATGGCCATTGGCAAGGTGAAAACCAGTGTTTTGATCTCTCGAAGCTTGACCCGTGTGGAAATAACTTTGCAACAATTCGAACGTAGAGTGTGGTCTCAATTTTTAGAATCAAAAGTTCAAGCGCAAAAGCATGTCGACAGCCTCCTTCGAAAAATCAAAGGCGATCCCTCGCATGAGTGAAAAGCCCGGCCTGCTGAAAGCCTTTGTTAAAGATGAAATTGTTCTGATTGTCGAACCATCCCAAGCTTTCTCGACCATCTATCAGTCCATTTTACAGAATATGGGAGTCCACCCTTCGCAAGTCGTCATTGTGCGAAAATTCGCCGAAGCTCTGCGCTTGGTTGAAGAAAAAAAACCTCGTCTGCTGATCACTGAATATGAAATAGAGAAATCCTTTGGGCTTGAACTGATCGAGCTGCAAGAAAAGCAATATGAGCAATCAGCGCGGATATCTTTGATCACGACAAAAAACTCGTCGGATTCAGCTGTTGCTGAAGCTGCCGAGGGACAAGTCGATGGGTTTTTATTGAAGCCATTTCCGATGGATGCTTTTCAAAAAAAAATTAGCGAAATTCTCAATCAAAAACTCAACCCCTCGCCTTACGTGGTAAAGATCGCAGTTGGTAAAAATTTTTATTACAGTCGAGAGTTTGCTCAAGCTGTGGTTGAATTCCTTGGTGCCAAACCTCTGCATGAGAAACCTTCGATGGCTTGCTTTCACGCTGGTCTCACTTACCAAGCCATGGGAGATCTCAAATTGGCTTTGGCCGAATACAAGGAAGGCCGTAAATATCAGCCCCTTCACTACAAATGTTTACTGGCTGAATTCGAGGGCTTGATGACCTTAGCGAACTACCCGGAAGCTTACACCTTGACCGAAATCATCCGAAAAAATTATCCAATCACTTCAAAGCGCCTTGGGCAGATGTTTGTGGCTTCCGTGTTCACTAGCCATTTCGAAGAACTCCCCTATCTGTACGAGCTGTTTACTAATTTGGACCAACGATCAGCGGATTTGATAAATCTTTCTTCGGCAGCGCTATTGACTGCCGGAAAGTTTATGATCAAACAAAACAATTTGAAAAAATCCATGGAGTATTTCGAAATTGGGTTATTGATCGCCGGGCGAAATCTTACTTTTTTAGAAAAAATAATCGCCGAATATATCAAAATCAATGCACCAGTCGAAGCGAATTCTTTTCTCGCAAAATTAAAAACTTTCGATCAAGGCTCAGCTTCTCACCAAAGAATGACTTTGCAGGTAGATTATTTAACTTTGCCAAAGGAAGTTTGGGCTGAGAGAGCTCGCAAGTCGATCTTAGACGGACAAGGCGACCTCGAAATTTTCCAAAAAGCTATCCAAGTCTTTGCCAGCTTAGGCAAAGAAGTGCAGGCCGAATCGATTATCGCCAAAGCTGTTCAGACTCAACCAGCCTTGCGAGAATCGCTCTACAAAATTCTTGAGAATCATTTGCCCAAGACAGCCAATCCCGGAGTTTGAACTTGTTTTTCTATCAATAAATTTTTATATATCTTGTAATTCCTGGTCACCAACCGCACGTACTCTCTGGTTTCAGAATAAGGAATCATCTCGACAAATAAATCAATATTGGTTGTTGGATAGCGTTTGATCCAATCCTCCACCACAACAGGGCCTGCGTTGTAAGCCGCTAAGGCGAGTTCGACAGATCCAAATCTGCGAATCAAGTTGTCAAGAAAACGCGAGCCCGCTCGAATGTTCGTCACGGGATCTAGAAGATCTTTTCGCTTGTGAACTCCGAACCTTTTGGCTGTGGGAAAAATTAGCTGCATCAAACCGAAGGCCTTGGCCGGACTGCGGGCTGTTGGATTGAAAGCACTTTCCTGGCGGATCAAAGCCTTGACTAAGATGGGATCACCAGAACTGTTGGACTGGATTTCTGACCAGAATCGAACTGGAAACAACAGGCCGGTCATTTCAATTGAAATCAGTTGTGGATTGTCAGAAAGAAAGCGGTGCAATGTGTGAAAAACAGAAAGGTCAGCCTTGGCTTCATGAAACAAAGTCAAAACAGAAGCCTGAAAAGGATAATTTAAATGGCGAAATTTTTCGAAATCAATTTGCCCTGCGAGCGTATTAATTTGATTGAATTCTTTTTTCTCGGCCAGCGTGATTAACTTTCTTAAGAGTTCATCCCAAACTTGATTCCCACTGACTGCAGAGAGAAACCAAAGCCCAGGTCTAGACTCTGAAATTCGTGATTCACCGAGACGAATTCCGTAACCACCCCAAGGATTGCGACTGGCCACAAAAGCTGGGACTGGGTGACAAAAGCCCTCAAGATAGGCCCTTCGATCGCTTTGAACCAATCGAGAATCGGCTGGAATTTGACTTAAATATTGCAGGGCTTGATCGCAACTTTGTTTTTGAATCGCAAAAACAGCCAAGCGAATGTAACTTTCTTCTTTCGTTGAGATATCACACTGAACAACTTTCTGATGCAAGATTTCTGAAAGAGCCTGAGCTTGCCAGTCCGGAAAATCGCGCTCCAGGGTTAAACCCATAGCTTGAGATTCTGAGGCCAAAGAGCACTGAAACCCAACAATAAGATTCTGCGCTTGATTGATTTTTTGAATGAAACCTAACTTGTGAAATTTTCGCAGATAAACCCGAAGCTGGGTTTTATCTTTGCTGTTTTCAGCCAGAACTCGTGGGTTGCGAATGGAATCTGGCACCTGGTAAGCGCCAGATGAATCGCTCGCCGCCCGACTGATCCTCGCCTTTAAATAAGGCAGAGTTGTACTCAACCCTTCACTCAAAGCTCTTTCTAAGCTCAAAGCCCCAACTGGCATTTCAAGCGAATTTTGAATGGAAGTGGGCTTTCTATCAGAAGAAGCACAAGCCGAGAGTTGGATCAGGATCAAAAGATTGAATAGAACTCGCATCATAAAGAATTCATCGGCATTTCCTCTCTGTTTCCAAGAGACCAGGGAGTAAGGAAAGCTAATCTTTAATGAAGTTTTTTAAAGGCCCAGATTGCTAGGTTTCTAGCTAGTTATTTTTGTCTTCGTTTTAAGCTTTATTTGAAGTTGCAAAGTAGAGCGATGAACCTAGTGACGCGTTGGCAGTCAGCATGTGCTAATGGTTCCAAGAATGAATTATAAAAAAATCAATCCAGGCCTGTGACCGCTTTTAAATGGCGTTTCAGTGTGACTTCATCAACCCAGTAGGTGCCGTTCGTTTCCTTTAACTTGCTATTATGATTTGTTCCGAAAGAATTTCTGATCTGATACTCGCAGCGATTCTTTGCCGAATTGAATTTCCGGCCAATGACGGTGGAACTATGCAGTCCTTTCAAATCTGTCCTAATCATTTTTATATCATAGGTTAAAGTCATTGGTTGTTTTCTATCCAACTGAGAATTTAGCACCGCAAAAGCTTTATTGAATTGTGGTTCTAAGACATGAATCACCTTCTTATTCGGAACCCTATATTTTTGTTTGCAGTTCGCGTCCCGGAGTTTTAATAAAAGCTGCTGAGGATTTGATTTCTCAATAATATCTTGTATCTGTTGCAAGTTGAGCCTTGGAAACAATCTCGTAGTATTACCAAGCGAATTCTCACAAGATTGTGAATCATTAAAATCGGGCTGATCTTTATACAAAAATGCACTCAAACGCGCCTCATCGAGCGACCCAGATTTCGCCGGCATTGCAGGTAAATCAGCTTCTGAACAAACGCTGTGATCGAGAGCCACTTGGAGCGCCTGTTTTGGATCGCCAAAATCAAGTGCACCATCGGTCGTTAGTACTGAAATCTTCCAGTTGCTCTCCTGCACTGTTTTAAATTCATAGCCCTCGGTGTAAGGCAAAATAATTCCTGCCTTTTCGAAAAGCTTTCGGTACGACGGATTTGCGGCCAAAATCCTATTAGAAATGACTCTTTTTGTGTCCGAAGAATCCGAAGAATAATTGTTGTACAAAATAGCGATGTCAACCATCGAGAGAGTCTTCTTCGCATGCCACGAAACGACATCTGCTGTAGCGGCAGCATAGCACCAGTTTGTATCTAATTGATTGCGAATAGGCCCCATGTCAGTCGTATCGACCGCTGATGTAAAACAAGTCTCTCGTTTTGCATCGACTAATGCATTCCGTTTAGCAATAATGTCGGTCATTTGGGGACTGTATTTTTCTGACGGTCCAAGAATTGTCTGATGAAGTTTCTTATAAGAGTCAATCTGTTGGTCCACGTCGATGAAACTCAAATTATTTAATATAAATTTTGGATAGAGATCTAAAACCGAGGCCTTATAAAAGGTGATTAAATTCTTTTTCTCACTCGCGGATAATTGAAGCTTCATATGCTCAGAGGGACAATCCAATAATTTTTGTGCGTTTTCACTCGATGATTGGGTACCCAGTCGAATGACTTGCGATATTAAGCCAACTGGAACCAAAGCATCGCATTGACCGGCAAAGGCTGACTGAAAAAAACACAGTATAATTATAAACGCTACTCGGAAAAAGCTCACTTCTACTCTTCGGCGCGAAGGGATGAATACCAAAGGTTCTGGTCTCAGATTATTTGCGTCCTGTAACCTTCAAGCCATGCCGATGGTCTAGGTCCAATTTAGTGGAGTGGAGTGGAGTGGAGT
>JAYTZS010000155.1:0-13454 GCA_043741885.1 Bdellovibrio sp.
CACAGCTTCTCACTACGAATGGCAATGGCTTTAACTTCAGTGGATTTTTCGATTTGCCCGTGACCGAAGAGCTCAGCGCCAGAGCTCTGATGGGAAGTGGTGAAACTGATTTTGTTCTCGGTGGCTCTTTGAAGTGGGTGCCAATTCCGGATTATCAAGCTCAACCAGCGGTGGGTCTAAAAACAGGACTCTCTTATTGGAGAGAAAACATGGAGAGCTTTTTCACCTTGCGTGTCGAGCCGATTGTCAGCAAAAAATATCAGACTGATGTGGGAGTGCTCATCCCTTATGCTGCTCTGCCATTGAATTTCAATTCTGGCAAAGACAACAACGTCACAGGAATTCAAGCCGCCATCGGTAGCGAGTATCTGAACCCTCGGACTGACAACATGACTTTCGGAGGAGAGATGGGATTTAACGCAAAAGATTCCTTTTCTTACATTTCGGGATATGTGACAATTTATCTGGACGGCACACGTCCCTCTCAAAGTCCCTCACAACACCATCGGAAATAAGAAATATGTTTCGCTTTTTCAAGGATGAAGGTTCAGGCGCAGATTTTTATGTCGATCTTGGAACTGCTAACACTTTGATTGCAGCTCGCGGTCGCGGGGTTGTGCTCAACGAACCGACTTTGATTGCCTACTCTGAAACCAGTCCGGGCAAACGAAAAGTCGTGGCAGTTGGGCTTGATGCAAAAGAAAAAATCGCTAAGACACCAGGAAACATTGTGGCCTTGCGTCCGCTGAAAGATGGAGTCATCGCGGATTTTGACACCACAGAATCCATGCTCAAATACTTTTTGACCAAACCTGGAATGAAGGGGATGTTTTCTCGGCCAACAATTGTCATTTCGCTTCCCTACGGCGTCACCGAAGTTGAAAAGAGAGCTGCCATTGACGCTGGAAAAGCCGCTGGCGCCAGAGAGGTTTTCCTCGTTGACGAGCCGATGATCTCGGCCATCGGAGCCGGCCTGCCTGTGCGAGAAGCTCGAGGCAGCATGATTATTGATATTGGCGGCGGTACTACAGAAGTTGCCGTGATTGCTTTAGCTGATATTGTTTACTGTCAAGCTGTGCGAGTTGGCGGAAATAAATTTGATGAAGCTATTATCGATTACATGAAAAAGAAAAAGTCTTTGATCATTAACGAAAACACGGCTGAACAGTTAAAGATTCAAATTGGCACTGCCGTGCCGAAAAAAGACATCCGGACAATGAACGTGACAGGTCGCGATTTCACCTCTGGACTGGTCAAGACCATGGAGATCTCTTCGGAGGATGTCGGCAACGCAATGGACGATAGTTTAAGAGACATTATCAACGCGGTTCACCTGGCACTGGAGCAGACTCCCCCAGAGCTTGTTAGCGATATCATTGAAACTGGAATCATGCTGGCCGGCGGTGGCGCCCTGATTCGCGACATTGATATTCGAATTCAAAATGAAGTGCGCTTGCCGGTTAAGATTGCTCATGAACCTCTGACAGCAATTGCACGCGGTGGAGAAATCGTTATTGAGGACCCGGCACTTTTAGACAAAATTCAGTTGGATGTCTAAAATTCTTTGCCTTTCTTGAAATCTTCGAGAAGCAGTTGCCGTAGCTGTTTTGAGATTGGTCCGACTTCGCCATTGGCAATTTTTTGTTTTTCATAGCAAGTCACTGGTAACACATCCAAAGTCGTTCCGATCATCATCACTTCCCGACTCAGGAGCAGCTCAGCCTCGGTGATAGGTCGTTGAGCCGTAGTGACTCCGGCTTTCTTCGCGAGTTCGAACACTCGCACCATAGTGGTCCCTTTTAAAATATTTGTAAAAGGAGGCATGGTCAGAATTCCGTCTGAATCTACTATGATTATATTTTCAGTGGAACTTTCGGCCAGGGCATTGTCGCGGTCAAAAGAAACTGTGAAGCTCAGGTTGCGGTCCACAGATTCTTTTTTCATTAAGACGTTTGCCAAATAATTGCAGGATTTTACTTGGGCGAGCCAAGAGTCTTTGACTGGAATCTGACTTCGCCCAATGTGAACTCCCACTTGGAAAGATTCTGCCTTTGGAGCTGGCAAAGCCGTGACTGTCAAATAAAGCTGGCTGCCGATCGAGTCATAGGGATTGGTCGTGTACCCGCCGGGTCCTCGAGAGACGAACATTCGAAGCAGGACGTCTTTTTGATTAGCCACTTTTAAGGTTTGTATAATGATCTTTTCCATTTCTTCCATAGAAAATGGAAGCTTCAAACCAATTCGACTGGCTGATATCTGCAAACGCGCCAGGTGCTCGTGAAATAAAAAGATTCGCCGGTCGACAGCCTTGATGGCTTCAAAGACTCCATCACCCCGGTGGACTATATGATCGTCCATGGGCAGAAGCATCAGGGTTGTGTCTGTCACAATCCCACCCAACCATGTAGAAAAATAAGCAAAGTAGCCAGAGACTGCGGGGTGAGTTCGACTTTTTAGATTGTGCAGAACCTGCTCTGAAGAAAGAACGGGCAAGGGCTGAGTTAAATCCATGTTCTCACTTTGGCACAGGAATTCTCCGATCATCAACCGGCTCGGATCATTTCTGTGGACTTTGCCAACGTGGGTCAAGTGGCTCTGCCGATAGCTTTCCCGTTGAGTGTGCGGCTTTTCACTGCCCGGATAGCGGGAAATCAAGAATCGAAAAGTTGATTTCTAAGCTCAACTGCAAGTAATCTTCCGGGGATGCGAAAGATCTTACTTACCACGGCTCTACCTTATGCCAATGGCCCGATTCATCTGGGACATTTGGTTGAATATTTACAAGCTGATTTTTGGACTCGATTTCAAAAAATGCGCGGCCATGAATGTTATTATTTTTGCGCCGATGACACGCATGGAACGCCGATTATGGTTGAAGCCGGCAAACGCAAAATGACTCCTGAGCAGTACATTGAACTTTCATGGAAAGATCACACAACAGACTTTCGGGATTTTCAAATCCAGTTTTCTCACTACTCTTCCACCAACTCGGCTGAAAATAAAACTCTGTGTGAAGAGTTCTATCAGCAAATGAAGTCTCAAGGGCATCTCGTCACAAAGACAGTCAATCTGCTCTATTGTGATAGAGACAAGATGTTTCTACCTGATCGTTTTGTCAAAGGCACATGTCCGAAGTGCAGCTCAAAAGGTCAATATGGTGATGCCTGTGACGTTTGCGGCTCCACCTACAATCCGACTGACCTTAAAGATTCCTACTGCGCGGTCTGTGGCACTCGTCCGATTGAAAAGCCGAGCGAACAGCTTTTGTTCCGCCTCAGCGCCTTCCAAACTTTTTTGCAAGAGTGGATTCCAAATCATCTGGCCAAAGAAATGGCCAACAAAATGCTCGAGTGGTTCAAAGAGCCGCTGAGAGATTGGGATATTTCTCGGAATGCGCCTTATTTCGGCTTTCAAATTCCTGGTTATTCTGATAAATACTTTTATGTTTGGGTTGATGCTCCGATGGGCTACATCTCGACATCAAAACAGTTCTTGTCGCCTGAGGCCTTCCATAGCTTTTGGCGAACTGAAATGACAGAGGTTTATCATTTTATCGGCAAGGACATCACCTACTTTCACACTTTGTTTTGGCCCGCTCTTTTGAAGACAGCTGGTTATCGGACTCCGACGGAAGTTTTTGTGCATGGTCATCTGACTTTGAACGGCGAAAAAATGAGCAAGTCCAAGGGGACCAGTATCAGTGCTCGCACTTACCTCAAACACTTGGACCCAATGTATTTGCGTTACTATTATGCCTCTAAACTCAGTGGCAGCGTCGATGATCTGGATCTGAATCTCGATGATTTTGCACAAAGGGTGAACAGCGAGTTGATCGGCAAGATCACTAATCTGGCTTCCCGCGGAGCTCAAATGCTGAGCAAAAAAATGGATGGGCGAATGAGCCAATGCGATCCCACGGGGGCCGCACTGTTGTTGCAAGTTCAAGCTGCTAGCGAGCCGATTGCTCAATACTTTGAAAAAAGAGATTTCTTAAAAGCATTGGGTGAAATTCGCTCTCTGGCTGAAGAAGCCAATCGATATTTCGATGAGAAGGCTCCGTGGAAAACCTTAGAATCCGATCCGGAACTGACCAAAAAGGTTTTGACTTCCACCCTGAACATTTTCAGGTGCCTGGCCATTTATTTGAAGCCCGTGCTTCCTTTTTACACTGAAAAAGTCGAAAAACTTTTTGCTGAAACAAACTACCAGTGGTCGGACTCTCAAAAGACTTTGGAAAATCAGGCAATTTTAGATTACGAACATTTAGCCACTCGAATCGATGTGGAGAAAATCAAGGCGATGATGGAAGAAAACAAGTCTCAAGCAGTGGCTCCTTCTCCAGGCACAACTCCAGGCACAACTGCAACCACACCGGATCGCAATTCAGATCGCCCGGCCGAAATTTCAATTGATGATTTCTCTAAGCTGGATTTGCGGATTGCTGAAATTCTAGAGGCCGAAGAAATCAAAGAGGCAGATAAGCTTTTGCGCTTGAAAGTCAGTCTGGGTCCGCTCGGCGAAAGACAGATCATTGCTGGCATCAAATCTGCGTACAAGCCTGAGCAACTGAAAGGCCGGCATGTTCTTGTGATTGCCAATTTAGCACCGAGAAAAATGAAATTTGGCATGAGTGAAGGCATGGTTCTCGCCGCGGGCTCCGGTGGCAGCGATTTATTTGTTCTTTCACCGGACTCAGGGGCTAGAGCTGGAGACAAAGTTAAATAATCTGTGAAATCAACTGCTCAACCTAAAAAAAAATCAAAAAAAACGACTTCTCGACCTGCAACTTCAAGCGAAGTTACAACGGAGTCCTTTCTGCGCAAATGGCTGAAAAATCCACTGCAGATTGGCTCCATCCGGCCCTCTTCGCGCAAGCTTGCGAAACTGATGGTTCTGCAGGTTCCGAAAGATGCGAAGGTGATCGTTGAATTTGGTGCCGGAACGGGGCCAATTACGGAAGCTCTGTGCGAAGCTTTTCCGAATGCTCTGATTTATTCTTTTGAATTGGACCCAGAAATGGCGGCCAAAGTTCAAAAGAAGTGCCCTCAGGTCCAAGTCTTCGCCTGTGATGTTACCGAAGCTGAGACCCTTCTGCCCAAAGACTGTGTTGGTGAAGTCAGCGTGATCCTGTCCAGTTTGCCTTTTCTGAACATTCCAAAAAGTATGGATCGAAAAATTTTGGAAACTGCCTTTAGAATCATGAAGCCTCAAGCAGCCTTTATTCAGTTCACTTACCTGCCCTTTTTACCGCCATTGCAAACCTATCAGGAACTGGGCCTGTGGGCTCAATATGTCGGCTCTGAATTGAAGAACCTGCCACCGGCCTATGTTTGGGCCTTTCGCCGTGATCTGCGATCGGATCCCCGATGAGTTTGCCAGAGGAAGAAAATCAGATTTTGCAGCAAGCTTACAAATTGATGCGCCAATTGGAAACCTCACCAACTGAGAAATTCTCGCACGCTGATCTTCAAGAAATCGAAAGATTGCTCTCAAGCTTTGCGTCTTCCGAAAATATTGATTTGCAAAAGCTAGCCTTGATTCCAGCCCATTTGCATCCGGGAATGACCTCTCAGCATCTCAGTAATTTTATCATTCCTGTTGAAAGATATGTCGGACGCGCGATTCGCGAGGATCAATTTCTCATCACATCTCTCGACCGCTATTCGACTTCGAAGTCAGATACAGCTCGTGAGCCGAAAATTCCATTGCACTTCGTGCTTGAAAATATCCGCTCCAGTTTCAACGTTGGATCTATTTTTCGCCTGGCAGATTGCCTGTGGATTGAGAAAATCCATCTTTGCGGCTACTCCCCGACACCTCTGCAAGCTGGCTTCGATAAAACTTCGCTCGGAACATCTAACTCAGTACAGTGGTCGCAATCACCGACTCTGGCATCGTCCCTAGAGAACTTGCGATCTACAAATATTCGCTTGATTGCACTGGAAACGGCTCAAAATTCTATTTCTCTGTTTGATTTCGAGTTTGATTTCAAGTTGGAGGAGTCGACCGCTTTTGTCGTAGGAAATGAACGCTATGGTCTCGAGTCTTCAGCACTTGAACTTTGTGACGAAGTTGTCTCCGTTCCAACTTTTGGAATGAAGAACTCTCTCAATGTGTCCAATGCACTTTCAATTGCCGGATATTTTTGGCGAAATCAGTGGCAAAGAAAAAAACAGAATTTAGAAACTGAAACAGTTAGCAGTCTATGAGCGCAAATCAGGACTTCAACTTAAAGCCCATTGCCATTTTTCACACTCGAAAAAAAAATTCCTACGAAGCGGCCCGACAAAGTTCGGTCGATATTTCTGATGAAATTGGCGAGCTGCACTTTGCCTCCGGCCAACAGTTCGAACAAGCTTTACAAGGCATCGAAGGATTTTCTCATCTTTGGTTGATTTATGGTTTCCATCACAATTCGAACTGGAAGCCAATGGTGCTTCCGCCGCGTGGAAGTGACAAAAAGATCGGCGTCTTTGCGACGCGGGCTCCGTACAGGCCCAACTTTCTGGGCCTGTCTTGCGTCCAATTTGTCGAGCGCAAAGACTTAGTTCTCTCGATCCGATCTTTCGATCTTCTGGATCTGACCCCCGTTTTCGACATCAAACCTTATGTTGCCTATGCTGACAGTTTTCCAGAAGCTAAAATGGGCTGGCTCGAGGGAATTGAAGGTCAAAGTTGGAATCTTGAGTTTTCAGCTCAGGCTCATTGCGAAATTGAATTTTTAGAATCAGCCGGACTGACTCAGATCAGAAATTTTCTGCAGCAACAGCTCAGCTTTGAGCCGTTCAATCGACAAAAGAAAAGATTGCTCATCCGTTCTGATGACGAAGCTATCTTGGCCTACCGAACTTGGCGCATTCATTTCCGCAAGCCCACTGAGAAAAACTCAGAGAAAAACTCAGAGAAAAATACAGAGCAGAATTTAGAAATTCTCTCTGTCTTTTCTGGTTACAGCGAAAATGAGTTGCAAGATCCGCAAGACACCTATTCGGACAAAGCGCTCCACCGAAGTTTTGTTCAGTGGAAAACAGCAGGCAGCTAGCCCGACTTCATCTGTTTTGAAAGTGGCCCTGCATAAGAATCATTGGTGCGCTCAACGTCTTCCGCCGTGCCTAACAAATGTACCCGTCGCCGGGTCCGAATCGCGTAGCCAAAAGCCAAAAGCACGCGCAGAGCAGACCCTAGTATGAAAATGGTAAAATAAGAATTCACTGACCCCGAGTGCATTTTTAAAATCTGCCCACCAATTAAAGATCCAAGAATCATCGCGGAGGCGTTAAAAAAATTGTAGAAAGTTAACAAAACAATTTTTTGTGAGTCTTTGATCTGATTGAAGAATGTGACTGCCAAACTGACTTCGAACAATCCCCAGAAGGCTCCACTCACCGCTTGCAAGGCCATGACAAACCAAAGCTGGTGATTGAGCGCCCAAAGAGCTGGCAATGGAGCGATTCCTAAAGCGCCCCAAAAAAACACTCTTTTCACTCCAAACTTCTTCATCAAAGGGCTAGCCAAAGGCAAGACTGCAATTTTAGCGAGAAACAAAGCTGCAAGTGACAGCATGTACTGATCATAATCAAGTTTTAGTTTTTCAAGAAAGTACGGGGTGACAAATGGACTTGAAACATAAATTGAGATATAAAAGAAAAACAGAAAGCCAAAAAAACTGCGATGGGCCCTGAGCTTTCCGAGGTCCAAGATCTGGCGAAAATCCGGATTTTTCCAGGGTACTGATGGAGAATTTTTTTTAAAAAATAAAAAGAAACTGCTCAGGGCCCTTGCAATGAACGAAATTAAAAAGAGAAATGAAAACACCGAAGTGAAAGGTCCGACTTTAACATTCCAGTGCAGAGCCAGTCCCCCACCGACCAAGCCAAGCAAAATTCCAACCTGAGAGATCCTGTGCCGACGAGAAAAAAATTGCGCAGCTGCCTCTTGGGGAATCAGTTGTCCCATCCAATAATTCCAGCTAGGGCCGGCTGCGAAACCGGCCGCCCAGTAAACGCTGGCTGAAAGAAACAGCCAAATAAAATGATGGGTCGGATGAAGCGAGAAATAAAGAAACGGCAGAAAGGCCAAGGCTTGCAAAGTGGCAGAACCAACAACCCACAGGCGAATTGAGCCCACTCGAGCCAAAATCCAAGGGGAGGCCAATTGCAAGAATGCTCCGCACATCAAAGGAACTGTTGCAAAGAGACCGGTCAGCCAATCCGACATCCCGCTGGCCAGAGCAAAAGCTGGAAGATAAGTTTCACCGGCTCCTATCATAAGGCTGAAAAAGAAAGCGTCCCAGAGGGACAAGCGAAGTGAAGCAGGATGAGGATTCATATTTCGAATTCCTTGTAAAACGAAAGAAGCTCGAACCGATCAGCCCGAGCTTCTTTTATTCTCAATGAATTCAATTTGAAAAACAAATTTTCTGACGGCTTCCCTGACCAATTAGAAAAGCCAGGACTTAACTGATCGTCGCAATCAACTGAGCAATCAGCAAAGACACGACAGACATCACCTTGATTAAGATGGCGATTCCTGGACCCGAAGTGTCCTTGAAAGGATCTCCTACGGTGTCCCCGACAACTGCTGCCTTGTGAACGGCACTTCCCTTCGGATGGCCAGGCATTCCGCCCTTTTCAATAAACTTTTTAGCATTGTCCCAGGCTCCGCCCGCGTTCGCCATGAACAAAGACATGGTTGCCCCAACCGCAAGCGCTCCAGCCAAAAGTCCTGCTAGAGCTTGAGGTCCTAAGGCAAAACCCACAACAACTGGCGCCAGCACGGCAATCATTCCTGGTAAAATCATTTCCCAAAGCGCTGCTGAAGTTGCGATGTCGACGATCTTTGCAGGCTCAGGCTCAGCTGTTCCTTGAAGCAGTCCAGGAATTTCTTTGAACTGTCGTGCAATCTCATCGACGATACGGCCGGCCGCCCGACCCACTGCCATCATCGTTGTCGAACCCACCAAGAACGGTAAAATAGATCCGAGCAAAATTCCAATCAAGACGCCGCTGGAGGTCAGATCCAGAGACATCGCTGCCATTCCTTTTAAAGCGCGGACATGGTTCACTTCCATATTAAAAGCAGTGAACAAAGCGAGCACTGTGAGAATCGCAGAACCAATGGCAAAACCTTTTCCAATCGCTGCTGTGGTGTTGCCGACAGCATCCAATTCATCTGTGATATCTCGGACTTCTTTACCCAATCCACTCATTTCAGAAATTCCACCAGCATTGTCGGCAATCGGTCCGTAAGCATCGATTGTCATCACAACAGCTGTTCCCGCAAGCATTCCCACTGCTGCCAGCGCAATGCCATAAAGTCCCAAGGCTTTGTCAGCAACATAGGCAGCTGCGACAACAATCAACATCGGAAGCGCTGTAGATTCCATTCCGACGGCAAGGCCGCGAATAATTCCTGTCGCCGGACCGGTGAGATTGGCTTTGGCCACATCGCGAATCGGTTTCGAAGCAGTGTAATACTCAGTCACCAAACCGATCAATGCTCCGCCAAAGGCCCCAGCTGCTAAGGCCACTGTCACACCTTGAGTGATGCCCCACATTGGTAGCAGGATCGCTGCTGCCATTGTTAAAAGGACCGGTGGAATAATTAAACTTGTGCGCAAGACCGTGGCCGGTTTTGCATTTGAAAAAGCGCGGGCCGTAAAAATCACGACAATTGAAATTACGAGACCGAGAGCAGAAAGCACCAGAGGCAACAAAATGGAAACAAGCCGCTGAGCTCCCGCGTCTTCGCTGACGATCAAGTGAACAATTTTATCGGCAGGAACTGTGAGTGCGATCGCCATAGCTGAAACAATAGCCGCGACCATCGATTCATAAATATCGGCACCCATTCCGGCAACGTCGCCAACATTGTCGCCAACGTTATCCGCAATCACGCCTGGATTTCTTGGATCATCTTCGGGGATTCCCTCGATAACCTTGCCAGCAATATCAGCTCCCACATCTGCTGCCTTGGTGTAAATTCCGCCGCCAATGCGGGCAAAAAGGGCAATCGAACTGGCGCCAACCGCAAACGAGTGCAAGACAACAGCGACCTGTTCAGTGCCATTGTAAATCCAGTACAACACTCCCAAACCCAACAAGCCCAATCCTGCCACTGAGAGACCCATGACAGCCCCGCCGTCGAGAGCGACCAGCAAAGCTTTCGATTTGGAACCATTTCTCGCTGCCTGAGTGGTTCGAACATTGGCATAAGTTGCAGCTTTCATTCCAAAGAATCCAGCAAGCAAACTGAGAAATGCGCCCAGGACAAAACAGCCCGCCGCTTCTTTGCCGAGGGCAAATCCAAGCGCTGCGCCGACGACCACCGCATAAACAGCTAACACTTTATATTCACGAACTAGAAAGGCCATTGAGCCTTCCCGCACATACTGTGCGATTCGGTTCATGGTTTCATTTCCTTCGGGCTGGCTTTTCATTCGAAAATAGAAAAACAGCGCGACGATCAAGCCAATCAAACCGGCAAGGATCGGTGAAATCAAGTAATTCGAATTGGTCATGTCATTGTTCCTTTTGACTGAAGGGATCTTCCAAGAACGACAGGTATGACGTAAAGAGATGTTTTCTGTCAATAAAAGCAATGATGGAGATAAATTTCGCCGCATCAACTGCTGCATTTTTGAGCAAAACTGCAATTTATTTCTGCTTAAATGAGAACGTGTCGGATTCGGTCGAGCAGCATCGGTTCGATAACTTTTCGTTCACCTAAATAATCGAAATGCTCAATCACTTGGTGTTTAAGACTACCCGGGCGATTTTCAAATTCAGAAATCAGTTGATCAAGGTCATCCGCGACTCTCAGTATTTGCGCTAGCTCATTGATTGCAAAGCCACGCAAGCCATTGGGATAGCCACTGCCGTTAAATTGCTCATGATGCTGCAGAATAATTGTTTCAGCTAAACTGCTGATGAAGATTTGCCGCTCTTCTAATAACTGCAGAGTCAGTTCTGGATGTTGATGGACTAGAGTACGGCTGACTCTGTCCAAATCTTGTGGGTTGTGAGCGCCGGCAATGACTTTCGGTGGCAACTTAGAAAGACCAATGTCATGCAAGAGGCCAGCTGTCGCCATTTCAATCAAAGTTTTATCAGAAGAGTATCCGATACCGAAGCTTAAGAGCACGGCCAAACTTGCGACGTTCACTGGGTGCTTCTGATAGTTGCTGCCTTTATCAGCCAAAGCTGCAAACCGGGTGAACAGTTTTCTTTGCCCGTGCGAATTTTCTAAGATTCCTTCAATCAATGTAGAAGTGATGTCATTGAGATTCTCCATCAGCACACGAGTGATGGCTGGATCATTCTGATGAATCGTAGAGGACAGAACAGCTTTTGCTGCCGTCATCATATATGTCTTATTTTCAGCTGTGCTGACTGAGCCCAAGAGACCTTGCAAACGTTCAGCGACATAAGCAATAAATTTTCGATAGTCTTTTTTCTCAATATAAAAGTGACCGACATTCTGCTCTGACATTCTGGCTAAACGCTCGCGCGGAATGTGCGATCCGGCTCGACGGTAAAGAACGTATTTGCGATTCAGAGGCAAATTCACATAGAGATCAAACGAGATCTTCGTCTCAGCTTCGATGTCTAAACTTTGAATCGGGAGAAAATCTTTGTGTAATTCCACTGCGAATAGGTCTCCAGCTCACTCGGCCTGAGCCGCATCCCGACGAGGGATGAGATGAAGTTCATCGTTAGCCATCTGCGACGCCGAACGTCCCGTGTCTTTCACTTCTGTAAAGGGCAAATTGGGAGTGTTGTCTTTGCTGCGGATTTTCTGAGTCGGAATCACCACTTTCGAAGATGGCATTCGGTTGTCAATTTTCAAGCCTAAAGCTTTTGATCTTTTGTCCCACAAATCAGAATAGCGTTTTTGGAATTGGGGATCAGATTCTTGAAACTTTGGATTTTCGATTTGAATTTCTATTCCTTCACGCATCTCTTCTGGTCTAGTCATGTGATTGGTTTTCAAAAGCTTGGAAAATTCTGCGCCATTGCCGTAATAAACCTGCGCTAAAAACCACGGGGTTTCGGCTGCACTGACTTTGTGAGTGGCGGTGGTCCCGCGGTCCGCGAAAACTGAAACGGATAAGATTGAGCCTGTACAAAAAAGAACAATTGCAGCTACTCGGTTTTTTTGCTTCATTTTCATCTTTGCCTCCACGCAGGAATCCAACTTACTCTTCGGCTATTTGGCCAAAGTCCTTACCTTTCAATTGCTTTTGGCGGTTTTTTTACCCAATTTTTCAGTTAAATTTGCGAGCTTTGCTTGAACCAAGAAGCGCTTCAGCCTAAACTGACTAACAGTTATGCAGGACTTTTATCTAATACGACATGGTGAGACTGACTGGAATATCAAGCTTGGCAAATTACAAGGACACTCAGATATTCCACTCAATGAAAAAGGTGAGCGCCAAGCACTGGCCTTGGCTCCCCTGCTCGAACAACTGAAAATCAATCGGCTCTATAGCAGTGATTTGGTTCGAGCCCAGCTCACCGCTCAATTGGCTTTGCCGCATCTATCTCCAGCCTCAGTGAGCAAACAGCTTCGAGAAGTTCATCTGGGAACTGGCGAAGGATTGACCTGGGAGCAAGTCGGAGACAAAATGGGTGATCAATTTCGCACCCACTGGTCCTCCACTGTCGAAGAGCATCTGGATCTCCGCTTTCCTAATGGCGAGTCGAGACGAGAAGTGATTGCTCGGATTCAAGCCTGTTTGCATGAAATTTTAGATCATCATCCACAAGACACAATCGCATTTGTGACCCATGGTTTTGTGATTCGAACTTTGGTCAATTTTCTTGGCGGAACAAAGGAAAACTTTTTTGTTCCCAACTGTGCCGTGGTGCCTTTTGCTCGCTCACCCGATGGCAAATTTATTTATCGAGGACCGCCGACGATTGATCAGCTGCTACAGCCCTCTCTGAAAGAAATTTAGAATCCCATTTTTTCTAGAAGCTCTTCGGGTGTTGTCGCAATTTTTAAAAAGCGGCGATTTTCAACTGCGACAAATCCCAGCTCGATCATTTTTTCCATTTGCTCAAGTAGAGGATCAAAAAAACCTTCATAATTCAGCAGACCCAGCGGCTTATTATGAATTCCTATTTGAGCCCACGTGAGGATTTCAAAAAATTCGTCCAAAGTTCCCCAACCTCCAGGCATCGCAATGAAACCATCGGACAGCTGCTCCATTCGAGCTTTTCTCTCATGCATCGAGCCGACCACCTCAAGAGACGTGATACCAGAATCAGCTTCTTCTTTGGCAAACAGTCCCTGGGGAATCACTCCAAACACTTGGCCGCCGCCTGCCATCACGGCTTGAGAGAGGACCCCCATAAGGCCGACCTTGCCTCCGCCATACACCAAGTCGATTTGTTTTAGCAGCAATTGATCCGCCAAGGCTCTAGCCAAGTGCGAGTGTGCGGGCAAGTTGC
>JAYTZS010000156.1:0-4930 GCA_043741885.1 Bdellovibrio sp.
AACGACCACGGGCGGATTTCGCGACATCACGAACGCGTATGGGCTTTATTCAAGCATAGTTCCTAATGGTGCTAATATAACCAATCGTTATGGACTTTACATTGAAGATGTGGGTGCCGGTGCCAGTTTCTTTAATATCTATTCCGCTGGAAGCGGTATTAATTATTTCGCCGGCAACGTCGGCATTGGAACGACGTCCCCTAGTGCGACCCTCGAAGTCGCAGGGCACATAGCCGCCTCATCCACTTTGGGAAGTCCGACTTTAACAAGTTGTGGGCTCTCTTCGAGCATTGCTGGCAACGACACGCGAGGCATGGTGAGCTTTTCTGCATCAGTGCTCGTTTGCAGTATTGTCTTCAATACAGTTTACAACTCCGCACCCATCTGCGTGGTTTCGTGGACTGGGGGCAGCTCCCCGACTCAATCTATTTCGGCTTCCGCTACGACATCAGTTCTTGCCATCACCTTTTCATCAACTGTGACATCGGGCGCCTTCAACTACATCTGCATTCAATAAGCTTCGAGCTCAGCCAGCAGGTCCCAGCCGAATTTCTCTAGCTTGGCTTCGCCGATTCCGTGGATGTTTCGGAGGTCGTCGAAGTTTTGTGGATTTTTCACTGCCAGTTGTCGCAAGGTTTGATCGCTGAAAACGACGAACGCCGGGAGATCGAGTTCGGTTGCTTTGGCTTTTCTCCAGATTCGCAGATTTTGGAATCGCGATTCTTGTTCGGGATTGAGAATGGTTACTTCGGCTCCAGACTTTGCTCCCTTGCGTGATTTTTTTAGTCGCACTTGAGCTGTAGTACTGGAGTTAGTGGAGTTGCTCAGGGTTGATCCTGCTCCAGTCCCCCTCCGGTGTGGGTTGGCACACAGAATGGCTGGGTCTGGAGGCTGGATTTTGCGAGGAGAAGTAGCGTCACAGACATCGCAGTGGCCGCATTTGCCGATTCGTTGTGAGTCTTTGAAGTAAGTGAGGATCTCGGAATGGCGGCACTCACCGCCTTCTGAGTAATTTACCAGAGCTTCAAGATTTCTCCAGCGCAAATCTTTGATGGCTTTTTTTGCCACTGAGTTCTGGATAAAATAAGACTGCAGTCCCTTGTCCTTTTTTGAGTAGAGCATCAAGCAAGTCGAATCTTTTCCGTCCCTGCCGGCTCGGCCCATTTCTTGGTAGAGTGAATCGATGTTGGCGGGCATCTGAAAGTGCACAACCAAGCGCACATCCGGTTGATCGATACCCATTCCGAAAGCATTGGTTGCGATCAACAAGCGAAGCTCGCCCGAAGTGTAAGCCTCTTGAATCCGTGTGCGTTCCGCTGGAGCGAGACCGGCGTGGTAAAAGCCGACTTGGCTGAACCGGCTTTGCAAAAAGCTTGCAAGCTCTTCAGTGACTTTGCGAGTGCCACAGTAAACTAAAATTCGACCTGTTGGATTTTGCTCAATTGCCTTTAACAGCAGTGCCGCTTTTTCATCTTCATCGGCGCAAATTTCAGATTGGAAATACAAATTGGGGCGATAAAATCCGTAGACCAATCTCTCGGCATTTTTGATCTGCAAATTCAATGCGATGTCATTCAGTACAGTCGGCGTGGCCGAAGCTGTCAAAGCCAAAATCGGAACATCTGGACGCAAAGATTTCAGAATCTTGAGCTCACCATATTCTTCGCGGAAGTCATGTCCCCACTGGGAAACACAATGGGCTTCGTCAATTGCAAAAAGTGCGATTTTACGATTTTGAATCCACTTTTGAAATCCTTCTTTTTGCACTCGTTCAGGGGACAGATATAGTAGATAAGCTCCGCCTTTTTGGATGGCAGAAAAAATCTCTCTTTTGTCGGACTCACTTTGCCCCGAGTGCAAAGCTCCGCAAGCAATTCCCTGGCGTCGAAGGCTCGCCACTTGATCTTTCATCAATGCGATCAGTGGAGAAATCACAATCACAAGTTGATTGCAGTAGACGGCCGGAAATTGATAACACAGAGACTTCCCGCCTCCGGTCGGCAGGACCGCCAAGGCATCTTTTTTACCGAGCACTGCGGAAATAATTTCCCTTTGCCCAGGACGAAACTGAGGCAACCGAAAAGACTCGTGCAAAAGACTTTCAAGGTTCGGATCATTGGAATTCATTGTGGATCTACTTTCGCTGAAAACACGGGGCATTTGCAACCTACATTCATCGGCCAGAGCCCCTATTTGAGGGTTGACATGCTGCTAGCAGAACCAGACCGGACCCACAAGCCCGGACAAAAGCCTTAATCAAGCAGATGACAATGGCGCAGTTTGTCTCGCTTTGAGAATATTTTGCGAATCATATGTGAAACCTGCGGACCTTTTCTGAACCGGCTGACACTCAAGCAAAGCGACTGAACTTCCGATCCCTTAAGTATGGCAAGTACAAATCTTAAGGGAGTCGAAGCTATTCCCGACAGCCTAATGTCTCAAGTGCAGAAGAATCTTTTCTTTGAGGGGATGGTCTTGCCCGTTTGTGTGTATTTGCGAATGACCGCGGGAAACTATTTGATGATAGGAAAAACTTCTGACCGCGCTCAGTTTCAAAGTTTACACGCCTTTTCAAAAGAAGCCGTGGGAGTTTATGTCCGCTCCACTGACTTCCCTGTGTTTATGCAGCTCGTAGCTCAGTTCACTGGCAAACTAGTCATTCAGAAAAATGTGCCCGATGCGATCAAAGTCAAATTTCTTTCTAGCTTGCTAGATGATGCACTGGTGAACCTGGAAAAAAGTTCCTTCGCTTCAGTTTCTAAAATTCAAAGAGTTTCTCAATTGGTCATGCAAGCCAGTCAGAATTTTTCCGTGTTCAGCCAAATCCTAGATGCTCTGAAAGATCTTCCGACGGAAGAGACGAAACACTCGATGACCACATGTCTTGTCTCAATGCTGATTTGTGATGAAATGAGCATCAACTTACCGATGGCTCGAGAAAAAGTAGCAATGGGTGCCCTTTTGCATGACATTGGTTTGCGCTTTGTCGCCAAATCCGTAATCGACAAACCTCGGCATCAATGGACGACAGAGGAACAAATTCAGTTCGAGCAACATCCTATTAAAGGGATCGAAGCCTTAAGGGACATGAGAGATCTTCCCAGTGATGTTATCTTGATTGTTGCGGAACACCATGAGAATGCTCACGGCACTGGTTATCCCAAGCGCTTAAGGGATATCAAAATCAGTCCTTTGGCGCGAATTGTCGGGACTGCAAATTACTTTTCAGACCTTATTGTTCCGACCAAGTCTGAGAGCAAAGTTTACACAGCTGATGAAGCCATCCGATATATCGACGATATTTTAGGTCAGCCATTCAACAAGCAGGTCTTTTTGGCACTGAAAAATATAGTAAATAAAAAACATCTCTCTGACAAAGCCGCTTAGCCCGCCAGGTGGTCGAAGGTCGCTCAACGGCAGTGACTTTTTTGAGCTTCTATTGACAAGAGTGCAGGTCCAAGTAAATCTCTTCGCATGGAAGAACTTCCGCCACCCGTTGAAATCCCCTTAGAGTCTCTGACCCCCGACGCCCTTTGTGGAATTATCGATCAGTTTATTTTTCGCGAAGGCACTGATTACGGAACCTCTGAAGTCGAGCACTCGACAAAAATTCAACAGATCCGGCGGCAGCTAGAAAAGTCTCAAATCAAAATCGTTTTTGACCCGGCATCCGAGTCTGTCACGCTTATGACGATCAATGACTGGAAGAAATTGCAAAAATAATTTGTTATCTAGGCACAAAAAAAGCCGCTCTTTGCAGAACGGCTTTTAGGGCCTTTTTCTAAGGGTTTTCCTTTTGAGTCATGCAGTTGAGTCGGCAGTTGACTAATGCAGTTTTGGATTCGACTGATTATCTGAGCCTTCCAATTTAACTAGCTTGTTGTAAATTCCCATGAGCATAAAGCTTGGAACCCACAGACCGACAAAATTGGCTAGGGATTTACGATTTGTGAACACTGCTAAGCCGGCTGAAAGAGCCATGCTACCCATTGCTAGGCCGAGGTAACCTAGTGAAGGCAGCTTTGCGGTCACTTGATCGACTTGTTTTGTCAGCGAACCCTCCTTGGGAATTTCTGTGCTCATTCCAGAAATAGCCGACTGAGTGGAAAAGCTAGTATCAAAACTTGAAGTATTGTCCATTACGATCCTCCTTGGTGGTTGAAATCAATTGCCTTGATAAGTAAAATTTGCAACCTAAGTGCCAACTTTACTTAATCGAGAAATGCCTCTATTTTGCAGTTGAGAAAAAGATGTTTCAATTGGCAGAAAAAATCGAGGCGCAAAGTCTCCGTACGCCCGTCTTTTTTGGTTAAAAAAATTTTAGTTAAACAGAATACCATTAAATTAGTTTAGAGGATTCCAAACCCGGTAGAGCCATATCTGAATTCAGATATCGAGAATTTCGTTGAGCTCATTTTCGATTAGCACCAGCGTATTTGTAAATTTCGCATGCTTTTGAACTTGCGCCGAAATTCGGAAAAACTGGCTTTCTAACCCTTCCATCTCCGGAATAAGGTCATTCGTCAGCACAACCACAGGAATCTTTTGAACTTGAATTTCTTCTTCTTCCAAAATAACAGTGAAAAACTTTTCGGCTTCTGTGAGAGCTTGATAAGCATTCAATCGGCAGTCTAAAACCAAAGCGTCGAAAGTATCATGAGTCATCTTGCCGAGAGCTTGGTAAATATTTTGGACTCTTTCGACGTCCACCCCCAGATCTCGGTGAAACTGGTACTGCATCAACTGAGACAAATCCCAATCTTCTTCAATCAAAAGAATACGTTTTTTACGAAAGATCAAAACGTCATCCTCTTGGTCATCAGGTTTCTGAAATGTAAAGGCGTAGTCTTCAGATATCAATTCCATCGCTTCGACTCCTTTCTTAACTCTAGAATTCAAAAAGGGCGTCGTTAAAGATTGTGAGTTCAAA
>JAYTZS010000157.1:0-1627 GCA_043741885.1 Bdellovibrio sp.
AAAAAAAAAGCGCCGCTAAACCAAAGATGATTCCAGAAAGGCCGACAAAGAAAATAGTTTTTAGTTCCAATGCTGGAAGTTCAAGTTTAGGAAAACGAGAGTGGGGAGCCCCCAACCAAATGACTGTACCGTAAGCGACGAAGGTTGCTATGGCACACTCGAACCAAACTGAAACTTTGAATTGGCCGATCTGGAGCACTTCCATACCGAAGACAATTCCCGCCAGTGGAGCTCCAATGGCAGCTCCAAAGCCTGCACTTGTGCCCGCTATGAGAAGAGTCTGACGGTCGACTGAGTCCAAGCGAAATATTTTTGAAATTTGGTCTGCTATCGACGCTCCCATTTGTACGGCTGTACCTTCTCGGCCGGCAGAACCGCCAAACAAATGAGTCAGCAAGGTTCCAATCAAGATCATCGGTGCCATTTTCCAGGCAAGGATTTTTTGCGGATTGTGAATTTCTTCTAAAATGAGATTATTTCCGCTCGCGACGTCTCGGCCAAATTTAAAATAAACCGAGCCTATGGTAAATCCAACCAATGGAAGCAGCCAAATAATCTGTGGATGGGAAATTCGCCATTCTGTGGCCAAATCGATCATCAGCAGGAACAATGCGGCGGCAGAGCCAGCGAAGAGTCCCACGAGAGCACTCATCGCTCCAAGCTTTAGAGCATGTTGAAATCCGCTAGACACTTTCGATCTGGCCTTTATAGAAGCGCAAAAGCTTATTCGTCACACTGTCAATTTCGAATGGCACAGGCTTTCCATTTCTTTCGATCAATTGGACTTTCGGGATTTTCATTTTATCACTGGCATAATCCTTTCCACGAACAAAGCGGACTTCCGCTTGCTCACGGAATTCCTCATTCCAGTAAGTCAGATAAAACGAATTAACTGAGCTGTTTTTGGGGATAAAATCACTGAGCAAACTGGCCTGTTGCAAAATCATTGGATGGAAATTTTCGAATTCAAAAATGATAAAACCATTTGCGTTCAAAGTTTTAAACCAAAGCATCCATAATCTGATGCCAACAGAATTCATTCCAGCCAGCATGCTGCAATCAACGAACAAAGTGCTGTCTTTTCTTTGCGGTCGAAAATCGGGAAACTGACAACCCTCTCCCAGCCAGCCCGAAAGCTGTGCTTTATAAAAGTGGCCTGTGATGTTTTCAATTTTGACATCAAAGTGAGTTTGATCTGGTTTTGCTTGATTCTCACTTTTCACTTGCTGACGAAAACTAATGGCTGATGTAATCTTTTGTTTGAGTTGATTCGCACTGAAAGGCTTCACTAAAATTTGATCAGTTCCAGTTCCAATCAAGAGTTTCATTTGCTCAATCGTGACGTTTGACACAACTGCAACCACAAAGAGATCAGGATAGTTAGACTGAACAAAAGCCACAAAAGGTGCCAGTGCCAATCCTAGGGAAGACGAGATCACAAACCCCGCCGTGCTTTCGGCTTTCTGTTCAACAACCTTCAGTGCTTCGGCGGCAGTAGAAACCTGAAAACTCTTGTAGAGCTGGAGTTGACTGAGCTGATTATGAATATGCGCGCGATCGTTCGAAACCGGATCGACAATGATGATTTGTTTCATATTAAAATCATCTCTATTTCGCAGTCCAAAGA
>JAYTZS010000158.1:0-4917 GCA_043741885.1 Bdellovibrio sp.
CACCAGATTTTCGACTTTTTTGTCATCGCCCTGGACTTTTTCATCGAGCACTGAAGAAATATTCTTGCGAGTGCTTTCCAGCTCTACCAGTCTTTTTTCAAGATCTATTTTTTGCACAGCTAATTCTTGTTCCATACGATTCAATTCTTCTTCTCGAGCATCTAGCTCTCGCTTACGCTCATTGAGTTTACCAAAGTGATTGATCTCTTCTTCCGAATAATCTTTTTTTGCCAGAGCTGTCGCTTCCCTTCCGCTTTCCTTGCCGCTTTCTTTTCCACTTTCCAGACCAGCTTCTTTGGTCAGGCGTTTGGCTGAATCTTTGCCATTCTCTTTACCGGTAGCTTTTCCAGAGTCACTGGCTTTAGGCGCGACATCTTCAGCTATTGCCACTCCGATGAGGGAAAATTCAATATTCTTTGCAAGCTTTTCGACGTCATCACTTTTGTAAAGACCCAAAAATGTAATTAATAAGCCCGCCAGTGAAAATCCAACTAACTTCCAAGGAATGCTTTTCTTGCGGCGTTTTTGCATTCTAGGTTGCATGCTCTCTCTCAACTGATGCGCCAGACGCTTGCTGTCTTCGGTCTGAACTTTCCGTCCCACTCGAGGAGCCGTCGGTTTGCTTTCGATTCTTAGATCTCCCGTGAAATTAATCTTTGGAGATTTCTTCAGAGTAGCTCGAGGGCCACGCTCGGTGTCAGCTACTTTTTGTGCTGTTTTAAAAAATTTGTCGTAGCCACTTTTCATTGATCAGTTTCCTCTCGGCGGAATCGCATCACGTTCATTTCATCCGTCATTTTTTGCTCCCGCTTGTTCTGTTCAACCCTGTGGTCTTCCAAACGGCGATCGCGAAGCCCTTCTATTATTTTATAGTCAATTGCCTTTTCTCGCAAAATTTCTCGGAGATTCTCGACTAAACTCTCGCACTCTTTTATTTTTTCTCTCTGCCAGCCTATGCGAATGTCCTGACCTTTGATGAATTCATCAACCTGAATCAGCGCTGGACTGGCCTGGCCCCCACTGGCCTGAGTTTCAAAAGCCCCCTCCCGCGCAGCTTTCACCGAGCTTTGCATATCACCTAACATAGACTCTTGTTTATGCAGTTCCGACAGCGCAGTTTGCAAATCTCGCTGAGCGAGATCTTCCAAAGTCTTTCGATGGTGCATGACTTTTTGCAGTGGAAAGCGAAACTTCATTTTTCATTCCTCGTTTGAGAAAAACTCGAATAAAACTTGAATACTTAAGCGTTGATTAAAAGTTGCTGCAGCTGACGCAATCCTTGTGTGAAATCCGCGGGCTCTTCAACTCGTTGCTTGAGATAATCATTTAAACCGTCAATTAATTTTACCGACCGGTCAATTTTAGGATTTGAGCCATTCTTATAAGCACCAATATTTATCAAGTCTTCGGCCTCTTTGTAAATGGAGAGATTCTCTCTTAATTTTTGCGCCAGACGGGAGTGATCATTGGTTGTCACCGCTCGCATCACTCGGCTCGCACTTTGAAGGACGTCGATCGCAGGAAAGTGACCTCGCTGAGCCATCTTTCGGCTGAGGACTATGTGGCCATCCACAATTGACCGAACTGAATCGGCAATCGGATCATCCATGTCATCACCTTCGACAAGAACGGTGTATAAGCCGGTAATGCTGCCTTCGTTTTCAAACGAACCTGCACGCTCCAGCAACTTTGGCAAAGTCGAGAACACACTCGGAGTGTAACCTTTCGAAGCTGGTGGCTCGCCTGTTGCCAAACCGATTTCACGTTGCGCCATTGAGAAACGAGTGACTGAATCCATCATCAATAAGACCTGTTTTCCCATGGCTGAAAAGTGTTCAGCGATGGCCGTAGCAACAAAAGCCCCTCGCATTCGAATCAGTGGACTTTGATCACTGGTCACGCAAACAATCACCGATCTTTTCAATCCCTCTGGACCTAAATCATTCTCGATAAATTCTCTTAGCTCTCGTCCTCGCTCGCCGATCAAGGCGATCACATTGACATCGGCCTTGGTGTACCGTGCCATCATACCGAGCAAAACCGATTTTCCGACTCCGGAACCAGCCATGATTCCGACTCGTTGGCCGCGCCCAATAGTCAGAGCTCCGTTGATCGCACGAATTCCGATATCAAGCGGCTCTTTGATCGGCCGGCGCTGCAATGGATTTCGAACTTCCGAATAGAGTGGCACTTCTTTTGTGGTTTCAACTTCGCCTAAAGAGTCAATTGTTTTTCCGAGTCCATCGACGACCCGGCCGAGAAGCTCGATTCCAACTTTCACTGTTGCCACCTGGCGCTTCAAAGTGATTCGAGCTCCAAGTCCGACCCCTCGCATTTCTGTTAACGGCATCATCAAAACTGATTTGTCTTTGAATCCCACAACTTCGGCCAGAAAGGGTTTGCTGCTTCCGGTAGATAGAATTTCACAGAGGCTACCAAGATTCGCACCCGGTAGATATCCTTTGATTAGCATGCCAGTCACCTCGGTGACCTTGCCACTGTCTTTGGTCAAATGAGTCGTGTTCAGCAAGTCCTCGTACTTTTTAAGATCCAAAATCAGATCTAAACTCATTTCAAGACCACTCGATCTTTCACTCGGTGTAGACTTTCAGAAAGAGCGGCCCATAACTTATCAACACGTTCTTCAAATCGAGCGTCAATTTCGCCATAGTTAGTGAGGATCACACATCCGCCAGGAGAAATTTCTTCGACTGCTTGAAGTTTGACATTATTTAGAAACTCTAAATCTCGTTTGCCTTCCGATTTGACCGTTTCAAGAAACTCCAATTGGCTTGGAGCTACCTGAACTGTGACTTCTTCTTCAATTTGAGCCATTTCAATTGCGTCTCTGACGACTGAAATAACAATCGAAGGGTCCGACTGTACCTCGACATAGGCCAATCGTTTGGCCATGTGAAAGGCAAGCTGCACCAAATGAGTTTCATTGTGCTGAACTAAATCTTTCTTCAAAGTACCAATCGATTTGAGCAGCTCTTGCATTTCATTTAATCGAGTTTCGATTTCACTCGATTTTCTCTGGAACGCCTCATGCTTCCCTTCGTCTAAACCCAATTGGTAGGCCTCTTGAAAAGCAGATTCCTGAACTTGTTTTAGGCGTTCAAGAACCCGGTGTTCCACATCTTCTTCGACGCTGGTCGCTTCGACTTTCTGCACTCCGGTTTGCAACCGAATCACGTCACTCATGCGAAAGTCATTGGATTTGGCTCGACGGCCATCCAAATAAGCTTTTGCTTGTTGGGCCGTACCCAAATCAAACTTAGGCGGCACATACTCAAGAACTTTTTGCGGAACCACAGCGGACTTGAGAACAGATTTAGACAAGCGCATCCTCCGAACCGCCACGCGCGATCAAGATCTTGCCTTCGGCTTCTAGGCGGCGAGCCGCATTGACGATTTCTTGCTGAGCTTGCTCGACATCTGACAGCCTTGACGGTCCCATGTTCGAGAGATCATCTCGCAGCATATCGGCCGCCCGCTGAGAAATATTCTTGAAGAACTTTGCCCGGATGTCTTCGCTGGCTGTCTTGAGTGCCAGAAGAAGCTTGTCGTTGGCGATTTCTTTGAGCAATGCTTGGATTCCTCGATCGTCGATTTTGACAATGTCGTCGAATACAAACATCAGTTTTCGAATCTCTTCTGCCAAAAGTGGATCTTTTTCTTCCAGACGAGACATGATCGATGTCTCTGTGTTTTTGTCCATAACGTTGAGCATCTCTGCTACCGGTTGAACTCCACCCAAAGCAGCTTGTTCGACTGTGCTCATACTTGAAAGCTCACGCTTCAGGACCGCATCGATTTCAGCTATCAATTCTGGCGCCACATGGTCCAAGTTGGCCATTCGAAGCACGACTTCAGCCTGGAGAGCATCCGGCAATCGCTTGAGGACCTCACCTTTTTTCTCAGGTTCTAAGTGTGCAAGAATTACAGCGACTGTTTGCGGATGTTCGTTCACAAGGAATGTTGAAAGTGATTTTGCGTCGACCATCTCGAGAGACTCGAGATTCCGGCCACCACTCATGTTCAGATTGACTCCACCTAAGATTCCACGGGCTCTCTCTTCACCAAGCGCATCTACAATAGTATCTTTGGCCGAAGATTTTTCAGAGAAAATGTAATCTTCTGTTTCACTGACAAGCTCATAGAATTCTTCGAGGACTTTTTTCGTCACGTGAACCGGAACAATTCGGTACTTCTGCATGACGTTCAAGATCTTACGAACGTCGCCGTCATCTAAACTTTTGAAAAGAACTCGAAGGGCATCTTTTCCAAGGTAATTCACCAGAATGGCCGCTTTTTCGAAGCCGCGTAAATTTTCATACTCGATGTTTTCGACCCGTATTAATTTTGCCATAGACTATGTATCCCTTCTGACAAGCCACATACCAAATGCATTTTGAGCTTTTTCTTCGTCGCCTTCCATGATGGCCATGATTCGATCCTTTAAAAGTTCGCTCTCGGCTTTGTCAGGATCAATCGATTCCTCAAGTACTGGAAGAGCCGAGCTCATACCTGGTAATGTGTTATCAACCGATTGCAATTCTTCAAGTTCTTCAATTGTTCTTGGCAACATGTCCTCCACCGAATCTTGAAAACTGTCTGTAATCCACTGCATGAAAGGTCGCACAACAATAAAAAAGAACAGAGCCAAAGAAAATCCTAACAAGGCCCATTTGAAGAGTGCGTGAACCAATTTCCTACGCTCAAGAGAAGTGATAATTCGATCAGACTCAGTAAAGTCCTCAGAAATAAACTGAATATTTTCGATTTTGACCGAGTCTCCGCGGGCAGTATTGAATCCAATTGCATTTTTCACCAGGGTCTCATACTTAGCAATTTCTTCAGGTGAACGCGCGTTCCACTTGATATCGGACGTGCCGTCGTCTTTTTTCGTAGAGA
>JAYTZS010000159.1:0-4892 GCA_043741885.1 Bdellovibrio sp.
CCCGCCTCGGCATTTCCAATTAAGATTAAACCTGCTCCATTTACCTCAGTAGTACCGCTGAGAACTTCTATCATTCCACCGGTATTACCACGTCTGATGGTAGCCATTCCGCTCGCATTGCCCGATAAAACAATATTGTCGGCGCCTGTTGAGCTGATTTCCAACTTTGCAGTAGGAGCCGCAGTTCCAATACCGACGTTTCCAGCAGCCAAGATCGTCATACCACTGCCGGCTGTCGAATTTGCTTGAAATCTAGCTAATACACCCGTGGTAGCGCCTCCAGAATTTGCAACATTGAGAATGCCGTTTGTCGAATTCAAACCCGCACTAGAAGTGGTTAAGTTCAGTAAGGATCCTGTCGTCAGTGCATTGCCGGAAAGGTTAAACAAATTTTGACTAGCAGCAGTCGACCAGTTCCAGTTCTGTGAGTAATTTAAATTGTCAATCGTATTCACGGCTGTAGCTGCACCAATCGCCGAGAGAACGGATGGGCCAGTGGCTCCAGTCAACCCAGTAGATCCCGTTGCACCTGTCGCTCCGGTCAAACCTGTGTTTCCGGTAGTACCGGTCTCGCCTGTTGCTCCAGTTAATCCTGTATTTCCTACTGCACCAGTAGCGCCAGTTAATCCCGTTGCACCAGTTGCGCCTGTAGAACCTGCAGCTCCCGTAGAGCCCATTCCGCCAGCAGCAGTGCAAACCCAAGCCGCACCATCAAATTGCAAGTACTGACTCGCAATACAAGTCGGAGTTGTAAGCAATTTCGCATTCGCCATCTCAGCCGTAGTAAAAGTCGTGGGGCTTCCGATAGTCGAAACTTTGACTAAATTATTAATCCCCCAGCCATCAATCTCATGCGCTTGCAAAGCAAATGGCACAGACTTAATCGGCATCGGGCTTAGGACCACACTCACGCCGGAATCATCAAATGACACGTTCAAACTTCGATCATCAGTTCCACTTGGAGAGTACGTAGTTCCCGAAGCACAAGTAAGACCCGCCAGTGATCCACCGTTCGCGAACACTTTGTTAAACGCATGCACTCCACTGTCGGTCCTGGCTCCATTACCCAAAGGCAGAGAGAACATCCCCTGAGTGCCTGTCATATTCAGGGTGTGATCTTCAGAGTAAAGCAAGCACACAGTCGGAGTGGGAGAGAACACTGCCAGATGAAAAACAATGTTGCCATTATTCGGCACCGAACCATCGGGTCTAACGATGCGACCTTGATAAACTAGATTTTGATTAGTCGATGCGACAGCAGAGCTTACTGAGACACTCAGTGCAAAAAACAAAAACAAATTTTTCAAAGCAATCAAGTTAACTTTGAATTTCACTTGAGCCTCCGTGGCCTTGGGAGAATTCCCTTAGTAAGATTCTTATCGGTGGTAGGAGAGGCAGGCATGAGACAAATTTACTTTGCTTGATTCAGATTGAGTCGTTAATTGGAACTTATTTCTGGGCATCAGTAAGCTTGTTTTAAATATAAAATTATGATTTCGAAGTGATTCGTTTTGGTATTTTTATATTAAGCGTCTCAATCATCCCCGAAGGAGTGCGTGGGGATTATTTTCCAGGACAAATTGGATTGGTTTGGTGGCCCGGGCCTTTTGCGCTGTGGATTTGGCTGCTCAAGCTGTCCTACGGACCAGTTAAGTAATCAATTGCCGAACTGAAAAACTTCCTGTTACCGTGTCAGGTTCCGTCCCGAGAAAAATCGCAGCTAGAAGATTCCCAGCCACGCGAAAACATTTACTCCGTCACCAATCATGGCTAAGCTGGGCGCATGATCACGTTTTTTCGATTGCCTAAAACTGCAACTGCGCCCTTTTGTCCTCCGGAAGTGGACGGCAGCGTGCCGGTCCGTTACACAAAATCTTTTTGGAAAAATCTTTCTCAATTTTTAGGACCCGGGCTCTTAATTTCAGTCGGGTATATGGATCCAGGAAATTGGGCGACTGACATCGAAGCTGGCTCTAGGTTCGGTTATCAACATCTCAGCGTCGTTTTGGGTTCTTCCCTCATCGCTATTTTTTTGCAGATCCTATGTGCTCGTTTGGGAGTCGTGACAAAAAAAGATTTAGCGCAGCACTCAAGAGCAGAGTTTCGTCGGCCGGTGAATTTGACTCTGTGGGTATTAGCAGAAGTGGCCATCATTGCCTGCGACTTAGCGGAAATTCTTGGTGCCGCTTTGGCTTTTCATCTTCTCTTTGGAGTTTCTATTTTCGTTGGAGTTTGTCTCACAGCTTTTGACACTTTGGTTGTCCTCGCACTTCAAGGAAAAGGATTTCGCCGGCTAGAAGCTATTGTTCTCGGCTTAGTTGCTACCATTTTTGCAGTTTTCTTTGTTGAGATTTATTTGCTGCAGCCACAGATGTCCTTGGTAGCGCACGGTTTGCTTTTCAAATCCTCTGTTTTCACTCATTCGGATTCATTGTATTTAGCAATTGGCATTCTGGGTGCGACGGTGATGCCGCACAATTTATATTTGCACTCGGCGATTGTGCAGACTCGGCTGGTCGGCAATACAGATGCTGAAAAAACGCGGGCCCTGAAATTCATTTCCATCGACACCGTCCTCTGCTTGACCTTGGCATTTCTAGTCAACGCCGCCATTTTGATTTTGGCAGCCACAGCCTTTCACGAACTGAAACAAATTGTAGTGACCGATATCGCAGAGGCTCATCGGCTTTTGCAACCTCTGACCGGACATGTGGTGGCACCCTTGCTGTTTGCACTGGCTCTGCTGGCTGCAGGGCAAAGTTCAACCTTGACTGGCACGATTGCAGGTCAAGTGATTATGGAGGGTTACCTCAGGCTCAAAATTCCTTGTTGGATGCGCCGGGTGATCACTCGGGGGTTGGCTCTGGTCCCTGCTTTAATTGGAGTTTACGTGTGGGGCGATGGTTCGATTGGCAGATTGCTTGTCCTCAGCCAGGTGGTTTTGAGTTTTCAGCTGCCGTTTGCGATTGTCCCCTTGCTTTTATTTACCAGCCAGAAAAAGAAAATGGGAATATTTGCCAATCGTCCATGGGTGACGGGTATAGGAATTTTAGTAACAGTGATGATTGCTGGGGCGAATGTGTGGCTGTTGAAAGCAGCCTTTGTCAGTTTGTCGACCGAATAGCAGATTTTCTATTTTCTTCTTGAGACACTGGCCAGGCGAAGCTAAGACCTGAGGAGATATGAAATTTACAATCGAAACGGTTTCTAAAATGACTGGGATTCCCGCGGTCTCTCTTCGTAACTGGGAGAAACGCTACGGATTTCCCTGTCCCGAGCGCACTCCCGGTGGCCACCGCTACTATTCGGCTGATGATGTCGAGTTTCTAAAAAAAGCCAATCGTTGGGTCGATGAAGGCCAAACTCTCAATCAGATTTCTCGAATCTATTTGCAAAAACATTCAGCACTTAATTCCGAAATTTTATCAGATTCCGCCGACGCCCCAAAGACGGTGATTTTGGATGATGTCAGTTACCGTGTGGAATTGATTTACGATGCTCTCCTAGATTTTGATCAAATGGCCACTTTGCAACACTATGCAACTCTGAGCGCAAAGCTCAGTGTCGAGCAGCTCTTCGATCAAGTATTCGGAGCTCTGCAAAGACGGCTTCGAAAAGAGTGGAAAGAGAAAAATATCACCTTGGCGCAAGAGCATTTCGCGTCTGCATTTGTGCGTTTGAAGCTCTCGACTTTTTTATCTTTGGACTTTCCCCCGACTCAGGACACTCGAATTCTTGCATCTCCTTTGACCGAAGAGGGTCATGAGAGTGGGCTTATGGTCCTGACCGCGCACTTAAAATACCGCGGCTATCAAGTTTTTTATTTCGGTACAGACATTCCCATCGAGGATTTAAAAGGCGTGGTCGAAGAGATTAAACCTGATGTTGTGTGTCTGTCCTATGCTGATTGCTCCAAAGTAAAAGAGAACTTGAAATATTTTTCAAAAATCGAAGTTCCTATTTGTATTGGTGGCCTTTTAGGCCCGGCCAGTGAAATCAAGGCGTTGCAAAACAGTGCTCCTGCCAATATTTATTTCTGCCAAAAGCCAACTGGAGCCGAAGCTGCTCAGTTTGTTGAGATGATTTGCCAGTCCAAAACTCGCAAGCCGCTGCGGGAATAAATCCGCTTTTACATAGTCTGAATTTTATGCAAATTGCACTGTCCTCAAGCGAAAAGTCTGTAAGTTCTCACTCTAGCGCCGTCGGTCGCAGTTGATCTATTGTGTTATCAAGCAATCTGTTGTATACCATTTCACCACGACTTTTTCACCGGGAGGACCGCACGTGTCTCAATTCGAATTGGAATCTGACGAAATCGAAAATTCTTCTACAACTCCGGCGCACCCTGCAATGAAAGAAGTCGAAGAGGATTTTGAAGACGAAGATATGGAAGGCGAAGAAAAGGAAGAAAAGCTAGACATGTTCGGCGGCGGCGGCGACATGGACAAACAATTGGACAAACTGGTTATTGGCGAAGAAGTCGAAGATGATCTGGATCTGGACGAAGTCGATAACATTTTAGATCTCGAAGACAGCCGCTATCCTAAATTCACTTTGGCTAAAAACAAAGCTCGATTTTTACGAATGGTGAGCTGGTACCGCGCTAAAGAAGAGTGGATCGAAGTCGCTCCTTTGTCCGGCGTCACAAAGTTATTCAAACAGCAGACCAAAGAACTTGAAGGCATCCGATCCAGCAAATTGGATTATGAAATGGAATTGGAGACGGGGACTTTGACTCCTTCTCAGCGCTCGTATCGAAAAGACGAATTGAAAATGTGCCGAGTTCAAGAAAAAATGGCTGTGCACTTGATTTCAAAATTGCAGTTGAAAATCAAATCAGGTCGTCGATAATCCCAAACATGAGATTTTTCATACAACGTCTGTTTCAAAAA
>JAYTZS010000160.1:0-4881 GCA_043741885.1 Bdellovibrio sp.
TTTTTTTCACTGGGAGCCGTTCTCAGACGGACAAATACATATTGGAATTCGGCGGCAGCGCCGACTCCTAACTCGGTTTCAGTGACTTCGCCCAAAAACTCACTCGGCTGGTTGTCGAGGTAGTAATTCAGATTCATTTCTGGCGCGGAAAAGTTGCGTTGCAGTTTTGTCACTTCAAATTTCAGCTTTGGAATTTTTGCGCCATAAGTCCAAACTGGAAGGCTGGGAGGAATCTTTCCGACACCAGGTTTCACAGGTGCCACAGGAATTTCAGCTTTGCTTGCGAGCTCCAAGTTGGCTTTTTCGTCAGCATCCTCCAGCTGAGTCGAAGGCTCCTCTTCTGCATCGGTTTTATCGGCAACTGCAAAACTGGGAGCTTCTCCCATGGTTCCTGGATTGAACTGAATCATCTGAGAAGGATAAATTTCATGAGGATTTTGGATCTTCTCCGCATTCAACGACCAAATTTTGGGCCAAAACTGGGAGTCACCAAAAAGAGTTTCACTGAGGTCCCAAAGATTATCGCCTTTTTGCACAGAATAGGTTCTCACTTTTCCATGCGAAACCCCATGCCACGATTCTAACTTCGTTGGAGTCTGATTAAACGAGCGGTAAATATTATGAAATTGCTGCTCCCGCCTAAGATTCGGCTCATCTGCTAAGGCAGTTGAAGCCGTCAAAAAACAGGAAATGATAAGCAATGAATTTATTCGACGAGCAACCAAACGGAACATCCCTGTTTTGTAGTTTGCTTAACGATTGAAAGTTTTCAATTCGATTTCAGTTCGAAGAGACTCTGGACTGCCTGGATATTTTTTCTTCACAGACAGCAAGACTTTCTTTGATTCAGCATCCAAGTTCATTTTCTTTAAAGTCACACCTTTTGCAAAAAGAGCTCCAGCCGCTTTGTTGCTTGTCGGATACTGTTTCAGAACTTGATTGAAGTATTTCAAAGCAGGACCATAGTTTTTGTTCGAAAGACTCATCAAACCCGCCAAATAAAGTGCATCGTCTGCTAAGGGACTTTTTGTGAATTTTTGATTGAATGCCTGAAGCCGGGAAAAAAAGGCAATCTCATTGTTGCGGTCGTAGCTGCCCACCAACTCGTCATAAAGCTGTTGGTCGGTCAAATTTGAAGACGGAATTATTGCGATTGGATTGACAGTCACGGAGCGATTTTGCGGCTGGCCGCGAATTTTGAAGGAACTTGTGTCCGACTGGCCAATTTTTTTAGCCGCTACTCGGTTTAAATCACTTCGGTCTTGCTTGGCTTCTTCGTGCTCTCTCATCTTTCGTTCAACATCCAAAACACGAGGGCTTTTACTCAATTTATTGGAATCTTTTTTTTCGTTTTCAAAATGAGCACAGCTCGTCAGAAAACTTAGAGACAACAGTGCACTAAAATGAATCATTTTTCTCATACAATCAGTATGACACGCAGATGAAAAATATCTCAAGAAGGAATCTAAGAGCCGATCTCAAGAGTTATCCACATTTTTTGGGGAAATAATTAACTCCTGGACCTTAGACCGTTGATTAGATAAGGCTTTCAGCCAAATGCTAGGTGTTTAGGCACGGTTAAATTACTGAATTTCATAACTTATTTATGGATTTAATGAAAACTAAACAGTGCATATGACAGAACTTAAAAAGTCTGGTTTCGGACACTGAATCAAACCAGTCTAGATCTGCTGCCAGATCAGCCTGGTCCCTCAATTGCTATTCGATGCTTACATTATGCTTTTCATTCTGCTTATTTCGCTTTTGGTCGGCACAAACTTATTCTTCCCTATTTCAATGCCACTTTGGGTAGCAAATTCGTCGGCAGGCCTGCAACTGAAGTGTGTTGATTTGTTTACGACCGATCTGATTCACCAAAATTTATCGCAAAGTTTTATTTGTGGGACGGCTCTACAATCCACAGTCGAACAAAGTTTATTTCAGCAAGCTGGGATGCTCCATCTGATGATCGCATCTGGCAGCCATTTTCAAATTTTCACTTTTTTTGTTTTGCTTCCACTGCCAAAGAAGTTTCACGCCACGGCCTTCGTTCGAATCACAATCGTGATGCTATTAATTTTTTATTGTTTGCTGACAAGCTTCCAGCCTGCCGTTGTTCGAGCTCTGGTTTCATTCCTATTGCGCAGCCTATCCGCTTTTTTCCACTGGAATTGGGATTCCGGGAAAATTCATCTGGTTTCTGGAATCTTCCTTTTGAGCTTGGTCCCCGATTGGATTTACAGTCTTTCTTTTTATCTTTCTTGGCTAGCCTCACTGGGGTTTGTGCTGGCACCTTTGTGTTTTTATTATCAAAAACGCCGCTGGAATTACCAACAAGTAGCGCTCAATGTTTTTAACGGATTCATCGTTCAAACTTTAATGGCTGTGAGCTTTCTCCAATTTTCCGTTCTCTCAGTCTTTTTGAATTCACTGATGGCACCAGTCTTGGCTTTGTCACTTGTCCCGGTCAGTTTGTTGGTCGCCTTATTCCCCTCCTGCGCAAAAGCAAGTGATTGGTGTTGGGATGCCATTCTGAATTTTATGCGCTGGGTGCTGTGGGTTCCTCATCCAGATTCAATTGCCTTTCCCAAAATGGATTTCGAGCATTGGCTGCTCCTTTGGATTTTTTTACTGATCGTGCAATGTGGTTTCGAATCGCTTAGGCGTTATCGATATCAGGAGCAGTATGTCTAATTTTTTTCGCCTAGCGGTCAGGGTCATTCTCCTCTTGGGCGTTCCCAACACGAGTGCTTGCGGGAATTTTCATTTGGACGAACAATTTATTGTTTGGAATGTGGGCCAGGGGCAATGGACTTCCGAGGTTCACAACAATTTCTGTCTGCACTTTGATCTGGGTGGCGAGAGGAATGTCAGCTATGAAGTTCTCAGGTTCTGTAGAAACAAAATGAATTACTTGCATCTCTCTCACTGGGACTGGGATCACATCTCCTATGCTGCAAAATTTGCAGCTTTGACTCCTCAGGTCTGTTTGTTTCGGCGGCCCACTGGTCCGTCTAGTACTGAGAAAATGAATTTGATTGAGCAAATACCACTTTGCAACACAGAGCAATTGCATGAAGTCGCTGAATGGACATTGGCTTTGCACACCCCGAGCAAAGCAAAAAAAGGTGATTCCAATTCATTAAGTGAAGTGATGTATTCGAAAGCTTTTAAAATTGTGATTCCGGGGGACTCTCCAAAAACCCAGGAGAAGTTTTGGGCCGAGAAGGCTCCAGCTCGCTCTCTTGGATTGGTCTTGGGTCATCACGGGAGTCGGACGAGCACTTCTCTGCAGTTGCTGGAACAGATGTCCCATTTGCAATGGGCTGTTTCAACAGCCAGAAAAAAGCGCTATGGCCATCCTCATACTGAGGTTGTGGCCTTGTTGAAAAAAGAGAAGGTGCCACTGCTTCGCACGGAAGACTGGGGGCACCTTCATTTTCTTTTTTAAATTACAGACTCATTTGACATCAGAGACTTTACTGACGGTAAGGCTTGAATTCCATTCCCAAATCTCGAGCAACGGGTTCATAACAAACAGCGCCGTTGTAAACATTCAAGCCTTTAAACAAAGCTGGATCTTTAGCAATGGCGTCTTCGACTCCCATCCCTGCCAACATGGAGGCATACTTTAAAGTTGTGTTGGTCAGAGCATAGGTCGAAGTTCGAGACACCACGCCCGGCATATTTGGCACGCAGTAATGAATCACTCCGTCGACTTCGTAAGTTGGATTTGTATGAGAAGTTGGTTTGCAAGTTTCGATGCAACCGCCTTGATCAACTGCCACATCCACGACCACAGAACCTTTGGCCATTTGTGACACTGTTTGCTTGCTGATCAAAGTTGGAGCTTTGTGTCCAGTGATCAATACGCCCCCGATCAAAAGATCACTTTCAATTGCTGAGAGCTCCAGGTTTTGCGCGTTCGAATACAAAGTGGTTACTCGACCTTGGAAAACATCATCGAGATATTCCAGACGTGAAAGGTTCACATCCAAAATAGTCACATGAGCGCCCAATCCAACTGCCATTTTTGCGGCGTTGGTTCCGACCACTCCACCACCAATGATAGTAACTTTGGCAGGCTTGACCCCGGTAACTCCGCCAAGCAAAATTCCTTTTCCACCATGATCTTTTTGCAAGTAGAAAGCTCCAATTTGAGTGGCCATTCTTCCGGCCACTTCGCTCATTGGAGTCAACAACGGAAGACTGCCATCCGCAGCTTGAATGGTTTCATAGGCAACCGCTTTGACTTTTCGCTCGCACAAAACTTTGGTCAATTTTGCTTCGGCAGCTAAATGCAAATAGGTATAGAGAATCTGATTTTCTTTGAGCAAATTGTATTCGTCTGGAAGTGGTTCTTTCACTTTCACGATCATATCGGACTTGGCGTACACTTCAGCTTTGGTGGCTAAGATCTTAGCGCCTGCTTTCTCATATTGTTCATTTGAAATACCAGAGCCCACGCCTGCGTCTTGTTCGACAAACAGAGTGTGCCCTTCTTTGACCAATTGGCGAACACCGGCTTCGGTCATTCCAACTCGATTTTCGCTGATCTTAATTTCCTTAGGAACACCTACGATCATAAACACTCCTCTGAATTTTGGATAGAGGTAGGATCTTGCCAGAAGAATGGCAAAGGGGAAGAGATGCGCGCGGCGTCGATCAGAAGCTGAGATTCAGATCAGTTCCAAGAGGTCCGAAAGCGCAAATCTTCACTGAGATCAGCTCCCAGCTCGATGTGTTTGTAACATTGCTTGGTTTCTAAGACTTTCCGGATAAGCTTGTTCATCACATCATGCCCGGCTTTGTGAAGCACGAGATGCCCCATCAGTGGCATTCCCAAGGTTACCAGATCACCGAGCGCGTCCAAGGTTTTAT
>JAYTZS010000161.1:0-4854 GCA_043741885.1 Bdellovibrio sp.
GACAACCGAATTCAGAGTTCCTACATCCGACGGACTTTCGAAAATCTCAGGCCCGATCGACGTCCCAGAGTGTGGGAAACCGACATATCCAGTTGTTGTAATGGTTGGCGGTACTGGCCTGTTTACTCGTAACGCATTTTTTGGAAGAAGCGGTACAGATCGCGACATGCTCTTCAAAGATCTTTCAGGAAGACTCAATAGCCAGTGCGTCGCAACAGTTCGATTTGATTATCGCGGCGTTAACTGTGACGTAAAGGCACCAAGCGATATTGCCAATTGCATCGACCAAACGACAAGACTTCAAGTCACGGACGATACCATTCTTGACGACATCCAAGTCGTTTACGATTTGGCCATAGCTCAATCGAACTTGGATTCTAAAAACATAGTTCTGTTCGGGCACAGCGAAGGAACTTTGAATATTTCGCGGCTTGTTGCGCGCGGAAGCGTTCAACCTAAAGGAATCATGTTCCTTGGCGGCCTCACAGAAAGCGCAGTTGGAATTCTTCGGTGGCAAGTGGCTGAACGTCCTTTTGAACTGATGATGAAAATGGATGCGAACCACGACGATCTTCTCACGAACGATGAAATCAAAGCGGCTTATCTGACTTCTTATATCAAAAACTTGCAGCCGTTAGATTCTTTGCTCAGTACCAGTGGTTCTCAAACCGAAGCACAAGTTCAAAAGAGATTCGAATCTATTTATGAAGCCGCAAAAACTGAAGCTCTCAAGCACACCGATTCAGATCCTTATTTAATAGGAGTTCTTAAATTTTCCACCTACAAGTGGTGGAAGCGCTGGTTCCTTGATGACGTGTCTGTTCTTGAAAATCTTAAGAACTTCAGCGGATCCATTGAATATCACAATGGAGATATCGACAGTCAGACTCCAGGCCTACGCGAGCAAGCGATTCTACAGGCGAGCCAGGTTCAGATGAAGTCGCAGCCGAACTTTATTTTGCATCCAGGAAAAGGTCACGGGCTTAGTAATGATCCGTTATATGGACCACTAGATGAACCGGCAGCCGACATGATCGCCAATCAAATTTCGAAATGGCTGAAATAACGTGACCGCCAGAGAACTACTGAAAAAGTACGAAGTCGAAATCAATGAAAACAATTTCGACCTTTTAACGCCTTTGATTTCGGAAGACTGCAAATTTTGGTTCACGAGCGGTACGTTCCAAGGTCACGAGCAGTGCCGCCGCGCCTTCGAAAAAACTTGGAATATGATTAAGGATGAAAAGTATTGGCTTACCGATGTCGAATGGATTGCCGAATCTGAAACTATGGCCGCTTGTACTTATATTTTTCACTGGACCGGCCTCATAGATGACAAACCCTACCAAGGCAAAGGTCGTGGCACCTCCTGTTTTCGCAAGGAACAGGACGATTGGAAAATCGTCCATGAACACCTCAGCCAATTCCCTAAGTAAGGTATTTTTTAAAAAAGACGAAAGCGGAAATATGAATCCGAACTCAACATTAACAGTTTACGGCATGATAGGTCCAATGGGATCTGGAAAAACCACACTCGCCTTGAAGATAGCAAAAGAAACGGGAGCGCTTTTTCAATCACTGGATGGAACGATTAAGAATCTTGATGAACCTATCGGAGATTTAGCAGGCTACGAACGTTTGATGCCCAAGGCGCTCGAGAAGATGTACTCGAACGCTTTGACTGCGTTGAAGGACGGTCGCCATGTTGTGTTCGATGTTGCACGTTGGCCATGGTTGATGGAGCTGGCAAATGAAGTAGACGCAAAAATCGAAATCTATCATTTTAATATTTCAACCGAAGAAAGATGGCGCCGTGTACAAAGGCGAAACCATGAAAAGACCGAGAACGTTTATCACTTCAACATGAGCAAAGAGGAATTCGACCGTCAAGATCCTCGTCGCAATCTGCCCTCGCCTATGCCTGGGCTAACACTGATTGAAATAACTTTTCTTGCTTAGGCAAAACCACTTACAACTCGACGAGAAGCAGCCGCGCCAGTCAGAGGGATGCAAGTTGAGACAGCAGCCGTCGCCGTTGCAAAATAGACATTTAGTTTCGGAAGTGACCGCTACGTTCCAATAACTCAAAAGTTGAATAAGGTTGATGCTGATCTTCGAGCTGGCGCACATAGTTTGGATCCACGCCTAGCTTTTCGATTCTTGGGGCACTCATGACCGATTCTTCAATCACTTCATCTCGAAGCTGACTCCGCCATCTGCAAATCATTGTGATTGTCAGATCATGTTTTTTTGCCAGATCCGCAATTGCTACTTCTCCGCGGTCTGCCAAGTTCAGAATTTCTTTTTTGAACTCAATTGAAAATGTGCGCCTGTCTCTTCGTCTTGCCATATCAAGACTCTCCCCTATTGTTATCGGAAAACCCCCGAATTGTCTCATACTGATAGATCTATACAAAACCCAACACCCCCACTCCACTTCATTTCCTTCAATCGGCGGTCACTCAATTCGCAAGTTTTCTCGTTTGGTCCTTTTCATCGTCCTAATCAATTGAGTTGGTCGTGTCACAACTAAGAAATCGTGATCTTGGAGCCCAGCAGATTTGATTGGCATAGAAGTAGCAATATATTAAAAGCATTAGGTTTATGTAGAGATAAGCTAAATACTAGATAGAGGAAGAAAATGTCTCAAAATGATACGGTTAAAAGTACATTGCTTTTCTTCAGAATCAACTTGTTATTTCTTTCATTCTGTTTTGTTTTAGCTGCAAATCTAGCTGAAGCCGCGCCAAGTTGTAGAAAATTATTTAAAGCACAAACTCGATTCGAAACTGCTCTTAGCGGTGAAGCCACCGATAGCTTTGAATTACTCATAGAATTTGAAAATTTATGGAACAGTCCAGAATTTCAGCGCCCGATCGAAACTGTAGAGATTCCTATCGTTGAATTGAAAAAAAACAGCCTGACAATTGAATATTTTGGCTCAGAAGAAGATAAACAGCAGATTGAAAAATTGCTTGTTGGCGCGCAGGGGCGAAAACTTTGGTTTCAACACCCCTATAATACGTCTTCGAATGTCCCACATTATAATCAGGGACGCAGTGATTCTCTAAAAGGCTATTTAAGTTCATCGCGCTCTCTATTCTTTAGATTAAATGGTAAATTTTATTCTATTCGAATGCCCACCAATCAGCCCCGTGGTCCAATGGAAGATACAAATTTAGCTAAAGTCAATATTGCTCCTGAGCTTGAAATTGCTTCAGACAATATGGATCACATTACTGAAGTTGAAAAATTATTTGGAACAATGCCAGAACTTATTATCGCAAAAGAACTAGCTATCGTTAAAACTGTAAGTTCGAATAATACAAAAGGGCTACCTACTGAGAAATCTGGATTTCTAATTCGAAATTTAGTTTTTTTGGAAAACAAAAACAGATATTATATGCCAGCCTTCGCGCTGTCTGAAGTCGGAAAAATGATTTCACAAAAAGCTGGTAAACCATTTAGTGATTTCTGGATCAAAAAATATGCTGAAGCACTTGGTGTAGTTAAAGCCCAACTTTTAATTCACTACGGTTTGCAAATGGATTTTCCACATGGTCAGAATATTTTATTAGAGCTCAATGAAAAAATGATGCCCACAGGACGCTTTGTTTTAAGAGATATTGACGACATGAGCCAATACTCCAAAATAGTCGAAATCATCAATGAGGTGTTAGAGACACAAGGAAAACCACAAATAAAAATAAATCCCCGCAATTCGAAAAGTTCAGTCGATCTGTTGTGGAATCGTCACTCTTCAAGAGTCATTAGTAAATCTGACGATCCAGAAGTCTACTCGAAACATATTTATGACGACTGGGAACGGGCTCATGAAAAAGCTTTCTCCAAAGAGGTCTCGCGCTTGCTTGGATTGAAGTCGAATGATATCGATAAAACTTCGGTGGGTGTTCAGGCGGTCATTAATTCGGCTTGGGGACAAGGGTTGATTCGAAATTATTTTTTAAATTTTACAAATAATCCAAATTAATAGCGACATCAGATCCATCGAGGGGCCATTTTAAGAATTACGAATCAATAGTCGACTTCAATCGTTCTTACGTGTGGCTGCCGACAGAGACAGCGATTAACTCAGCCAAATAGGCTCTTTCAGCATGCGTGAGTTCACCTAATCGCTAAAATGTCATCCGCTGGTACTTCCGCGGAATTTGAATTTCAAAGTCTAGGCTGTATTATTTTTAGATTGGAGAGAATGGCGTCTGGAAACTGTGGACCGCCAAGAATTGTTGTCCGGCCAGACAATGCAACCGAATTATTAGATCAGTACGGCCTATTCATGTTAGTAGAAATAAAAATTGAATTTCAAAACTAAGGTTGCCGGTTGATATCTGCTTGCAAGTAATGAAGGGCTTGCTTTTCGAATTCACAAGCCAGGATTAGGTTCTGAGCCAGTAATTTATAGAAACTTGAAAAAGGAATTTCAAGCAACAAAGTTTCGGTCTGAGTTCGGACTGTCGCCGATCGAATTCCCACTGTCATCATCATCGCGATTTCGCCGAACCCATCTCCTTGTGAGAGAACACGCAGGGATTTTCCACCTTTTGTAACGACCAGGCTTCCTTGGACCACAACATAACAAGAAGATCCGATGGCACCTTCGGTGCAGATGGTCGTGTCACTTGGAAATGATTTGAGCTCGCCTGAAAAGACCAAAGCATCAAAACAATCCTCCGGAATGTGCGCGAAGACTTTTGATTTCAACATTGCGTGTATCACCCAAAAACGCTTCTGCAAAAATTGCGCAGCTTCTTTTTTGATGAGTAGATCAAAAATATCAGGCTGGTACTTTAAGCGTACAATCTTACTGGGAGCTGTTGTGACAACATCTGCGGT
>JAYTZS010000162.1:0-4852 GCA_043741885.1 Bdellovibrio sp.
CTTCAGGAGTTGGAAAATCCACATTGCTCAGATTGAATTCAGGTCTAGAGTCAGTCAGTTCGGTCAAAGTGGATGTCCCTTCAACTCAATCTTTTCATCAAAGTTATGTTTTTCAAGAAGCTAACTTGATCCCTTGGAAATCGGTCGAACAGAACTTGCAATGGGTGCTGGATCTGACGGGATTGGGCGGCGACCTCCTAGAAACTTTAGAATTGGTCGGGTTGAGTGAGCACCGAAAAAAATATCCCCATCAGCTTTCCGGCGGAATGAAAATGCGGGCTGCAGTTGGCCGGGCTTTGCTGACCGAGCCCGATTTGCTTTTGCTCGATGAGCCTTTTTCTGCCTTAGACGAGACCACCCGACACCGCCTGCAAGAAGAGCTTTTCCAAATCTGGCAAAAGCGCAAGATGACTGTGCTCTTTGTCACCCATTCGATTCAGGAAGCCGTCTTTTTGTCTCAGCGAGCAATCCTTCTGGGCAGCACTCCAGCTCGAATTGTCTTAGAGCAGAAAATTGATTTGCCCGATCTGAGAGATTTCCATCTCCGCACCGATGTAAAATATCTTTCTCAAGTTCAACTGCTGACTGAGGCTTTTCGAAATCTGGAAGCGCCATGAACTGGTTCGTATGAAGTCTCGTCATCTTTGGCCTCCAATATTCAGTTTTTTTCTCTTCGTTGTATTGCTTGAGAGCTTAGTTCGGCTCCAAGTGGTTGCAGATTTTCTATTGCCAGCTCCAAGCGAAGTTTTGCAAACAATACTGGTCGATCGATCAGAATTATTTTCTGCAGCTTTGCAAACAGCCGGTTGTGCAGCTCTTGGACTTCTAGTCAGTTTTATTTTAGGTTCAAGCTTGGCGCTGCTCTTGAGTTTTTCAACTTTTTTGCGAAATGCGATTTATCCATTTGCAGTGTTTTTTCAAACAGTGCCAGTGATTGCACTGGCTCCCGTTCTGGTCATCTGGTTTGGTTTTGGGACGCCAACAGTGATTGTTTCCGCCTTCATTGTTTCGGTGTTTCCAATGATTGCTTGTGTGATGTTAGGGCTTGAAAGCACAGATCCAATGCTGGTCGACTTGTTTCGAATCTATCGGGCTCGGCCATTACAAATCTTATTTCAGCTGCGGCTGATGGCCGCTCGGCCGCAGATTTTCGCGGGCTTGAGAATTGCCTCAGGTTTAGCAGTTATCGGAGCTATCGTCGGGGAGTTTGTCGCGGGAAGCGGTCTCGGAAGTGTGGTCGATTCCGCACGGACCCAGCAAAGGATCGACAAGGTGTTTGCTGCTGTTTTTATTTCATCTTTAGTTGGACTGCTATTTGTGCAAATAATTAATTACCTTAGCCGGAGGGCCTTGGGCCACTGGCATGTCTCAGAAAGTGAGTAGACCTTAATGAAAGCTTTCGTGTGGTTCTTGTTTCTCTGTCTGCATTTACAGCTCGTTCCAATCGTCCAGGCAGCGGATCTAAAAATCGCTTTGAACTGGAAACCCGAGGCCGAATTTGGCGGTTATTATGCAGCTCAAGTAGGGGAGATTTTCAAAAAGCATCAACTGAATGTCACTTTGCTGCCGGGCGGAGCCGGAACTCCGACCGTACAAATGCTTGGCGCAGGCCAAGTCGATTTTGCAATTGCCAGCGCAGATGAAGTGATTTTAGCACAAAGTCACCACGTTCCGCTGGTTGCAATTTTCGCGACTTATCAGCGGAACACTCAAGCGATTCTCGTACACCAGGAGCGAGGATTTAAAAAGTTGGCAGATGTTTTTAGTTCACCAGGGAAATTAGCGATGCAAAAGGGTCTGCCTTATTCTCTGTTTCTGATGAAAAAATTTGCCGGTTCTCGAGAAAAGATGAAAGTGGATATTGTGCCTTTCTTGGGAGGCATCCAGGTCTTTCTGCTCGACCCAGTTTATTCTCAGCAGTGCTTTGTAACTTCGGAGCCAATCACGGCTGAACAAAAGTCGCAAAAAGTTCAAACCTTTTTGATTGCCGACTCTGGTTTCAATCCTTACACAACTGTTCTGGTGACTCGGCGAGAAGTGATCGAAAAAAAACCAGCTCTAGTCAAAGAGCTGCAGAAAGCTGTTCGGGAGGGCCATGCGGCCTATCTAGCAAATCCGACAAAAACCAACAAGACAATGAATGCACTCAACCCTTCTGTCGATCTAGAGACTTTAGAAAAAAGTGCCGCTGTTCAGAAACCCTTTATCGAAAATGCAGGCGCCGAGCTTGGAAGCATGACGGAAAGCCGCTGGAGTGAACTGGTTAGTCAACTGCTTGAAATAGGCTTGATCAAAGCTAAGATGCCAACAAAGGACCTTTTTCAGAACTAACATTCTGATGAAGCTACAGTAGGGGAAAGCAAAAGCTGCTTAATTTTGCATTGCAAGCTGTTTCATTCACAGCCGAACCAGAAGTTCTGTTCCGCTCCGCACCAAAGCGCACCGATATGTAAAACTGAACTGTTAAACTGAACTGTTAAACTGATCTTTCAAAAAAAAGTCATTTTGTGGCTTGCCAACGGCTCGCGACATAACAATATTCGGTGGTATTGAAAACCACAGAGGATCCCAATGGCAAAACAGACTCAGTCATTTAATGCAGAAATCAAACAGCTTCTTGATATAGTGATTCACTCACTTTACTCACATAAAGAGATCTTCTTGCGCGAGCTTGTCTCGAATGCGTCTGATGCCATCGATAAACTTCGCTTTCAGTCTTTGACTCAGCCTGAAATCCTTCCAGCCAATTGGCAGCCGGCGGTTCGTCTCGAACCCAATTCGAAAGAACACACTTTGAAAATCATCGACAACGGCATTGGCATGTCGACGGCTGAAGTGACAGAATTTATTGGCACGATTGCAAAATCTGGAGCCAAAGCTTTTTCACAAATGAACCAGGAGCTTAAAAATCGGCCGGATCTGATTGGTCAATTTGGAGTCGGTTTTTACTCGGCTTTTATGGTGGCGGACCGAGTGACCTTGCACACTCAAAAAGCAGGCAGCAATGAAGGGACTGTGTGGGAGTCAACTGGAGATGGAACTTACACGATTGATACTGTTCCGCGCCCGGACGGTGCGGGCACCACTCTGACTTTGCATTTGAAAAAATTTGCTGAAGAGGAAGAAGTTCAAGATTTCACCGACACCTGGGTTCTCAAGTCTCTGGTGAAGAAATACTCAGACTTCGTAGCGCACCCCATTCAAATGAAAAAGTCGGTGGAAGCTGAAAAATCAGAAAAAGAAAGTGGTGACAAATCAAATAACAATTCAACGGACTCAACCGAAACAACAGACTCAACAGAAACTTGGGAAACTTTAAACTCGCAAAAAGCACTTTGGTTGCGAACCCCTTCGGAAGTGACGCCGGAAGAACACAAAGAATTCTACCAACATCTTTCTCAAGATTTCAATTCGCCCTTGAAGACCATCCATTACAAAGCTGAGGGAACAATGGAATTCCAGGCTCTGTTGTATTTACCAACACAGAAGCCTTGGAATTTCAACATGCGAGATTCCGAGTATGGATTGAATTTATATATCAAGCGGGTGTTTATCATGGCGGATTGCAAAGATCTGCTTTCGCCGTATTTGAGGTTTGTCAAAGGCTTGGTGGACAGCAGTGATCTGTCTCTGAACGTGTCGAGAGAAATCTTGCAACAGGACAGGCAGGTTTTGCAAATAAAGAAAAACATCACGGCTAAAATTTTGGCTGCACTGAAAGATGTTTTGGCAAAAGAACGAACTCAATACGAGAATTTCTGGAGCGAATTTGGAGCAACTTTGAAAGAAGGCCTGCCAACGGACGCCGGCAACAAAGAAAAACTGCAAGATCTTCTTTTGTTTCACTCAACTCATTCAGACAAAATGACGACCTTAGACGAATATGTTTCTCGGATGAAGCCTGAACAAAAACACATTTTCTTTATCGCTGGAGACAGCCTCTCACAGGTGTCCAACAGTCCCTATCTGGAAAAGCTCAAGCAAAAAGACATGGAAGTGCTGTTGATGGTGGATCCAGTGGATGAGTGGGTCGCTTCGTCACTTCCTGAGCACAAGGGGAAATCACTTTGGTCCGTGACCAAAGAGGGTCTAGATCTAGATTCAGCCGAAGATAAAAAAATTGCTGAAGAAGCAAAGAAAAAAGCCAGTGAAGACCTAGCTCCATTGCTAGAGACAATGAAAAAAGCGCTAGAAGCCGAGGTCAAAGATGTGGTGATTTCCGATCGGCTGACCACGACTCCGGTTTGTTTGGTATCAAGCGCTCAGGAAATGTCAGCACATATGCAAAAAATCCTGTCACAGATGGGGCAAAATCCTGGTGGCACCAGCAAGCGAATTTTGGAGATCAACCCAAGCCATCCGGTGTTTGAAAAAATGCAAAAGGCCTCGCTTGAACAACAAAAGAAATGGGCCGAAATTCTTTTCGCTCAGGCTCTTTTGACTGAAGGGTCGGTTCTTCCAGACCCTGTCAAATTTTCGCAGGCGGTGGCAGAATTGATGGTTCAGACAGTCGTCTGAAACTATCAGAGAATTGGCTCGGCCTGGTTGACTCTCTTTTCGGGTTTTTTGCTCGACTGCCGTAAGATTCTTACTTCCACCTCGAATAAAAATTTTCTCCAGCTCGACACTGCTTGGGCCCGTTCTTCGGGGCTCTCAAGAGAAATTAGAGCAATTTCTTGGCGCATGGAATTTAGCCGGGCATTCGGCTGACTCTCTTTGCTTTGTAAGTCAGTGAGAATTGCCTCTGCAACATAAGCGCTCTTTCCCGAGTCGAATTTTCCATTGTTGAGAATATCTAAATCATTAAGATAAGGCTTGAGATCGGTTTCAACAGTTCGAAAAACTTGATGAA
>JAYTZS010000163.1:0-4819 GCA_043741885.1 Bdellovibrio sp.
CTGATTTAGTTTGCTCATGAATGCGCCATAAGATCCGAAATGGTGTTTGGGACTTTTCAAGATCGTAAACCTCTTTACCAAATTGAATTATAAACGACAGAGGATCAATATAAAAATTTGGCTTATTAATTTCATAAAGTCTGCCTTGGTCAATAAAGATTCGATCAAGCGTAAGTGACTTAGTAGACTCTAAGAAAGCGATATGGCGTTTGTGCATTTGGAATGGGCCTACACCTGCGGTCACTTCAACATCGATAATATTCTTCGAAAACTTTGACCGTAATTCTTTAATCTGCTGAGCTGAGAAAATTTGTTCGTCGAGCAAAAAGCAAGAGTCGAAACGCAAATCTGAAGTGTCTTTCTTCAATGCCTTTGGTTTTATACCGTCACTCTTTTCGATGAATGAGCTGCGAATTTTATTTTTCGAATAGAGGTCCCATTGCTTCCTCTTATGCTCATCAATACTTTTCAAAAGGTCAGATGGAAATAGTGGAAGTTCGATTCCTAATTCGAGGGACTTTGCTGTTGCGATTAGATGCATTCGTGAAATGCAGTCTAGCAAAAATCCTATTGGGTAATGCTGTGATGCCTCCGAAAGATTTATCGGATCGCTGTGATAATTGATTTTAGGTCTGACATTATCGGACCTCTTTGAAATTGTCTTTTTCATAAACATGATTTATACTGGAGTGTGGCCCCTTGTTCAAGAACGGAGGTTCACAGTGCGCGTTGTGCTCTACGCAAGATCATCAACTACTAAAGATCAGAAACCTGAACTGCAGATCGCGGAGATGCGCGAATACTGTAAGCATCGCGGATTCACCATTGTTCAAGAGCTGGTGGACTTCGGATTCAGTGGAACAACTGATAAGCGCCCAGGCTTCCTAGAACTAATGAAGTTGGCAAAAGGTAGAAAGGTCGATGGGGTTGTTGTCCTGAAGCTTGATCGACTCTTTAGGAGCTTGAAACATTTGATCACAAGCTTATCGGAGTTCGAACAGGTTGGAGTGAAGTTCATTTCGGTTAACGATCAAATCGATATGACAACTTCGGCTGGAAGATTGATGGCAAATGTCTTGGGATCTTTCGCAGAATTTGAAGCGGACCTGATTCGTGAACGAACTCATTTGGGTTTGGATCATGCTCGTCGGATGGGAAAAACACTTGGTCGGCCGCTAAAACATAATTCTGACAAGATCATTGAACTGCGAAAGCAAGGTCGATCATATCGTGAGATTGTTGCCGAATTAAAATGTCCAATGGGTGTCGTAAGTCGAGTGATCGGAGCCGCCCTCAAATCGGGTGAGCTAATCAATGATTCTGCAGAAGTGAAAACAACGGGTTAGCAGTCTCATTTAAAGCGCACCGTAAAGGGCCGTTTTGAGTGCTCTTGGACGGTCAGCATGACCGCGAGCGTGTTCAGGACGTGGCGTTGGTTTGATTTTCGTTTTGGGTTTGAAAGAGCCACCTAAAAGTGGCTTTGAGATTTAGTCGGACTTTTATCCCGAACGCATAGATGTTCAGCGTGACCGCGATGAGGGATTCGCATTTTCTTAAGGAGAGATCAGGCCGATGATATTGAAATGAGTAAAGTTAAGTTGAAACAGATTTTGGAAAAGCTTTTGAAAAACAGAAGCATCTCTGCACGAGAATTATCTCGTCAGACCGGAATACCGCAGTCAACGATTAATAACTTTCTTTCTGGCCGAGGTCCTCACAAGCCCGAACAAATTCTGATAATTGCTAAATTTTTCGGGACAAGTATGGAGTATCTACTTTTTGGCGAAGATGCGCGTCCTCCAACCTTGGACGATGTTTTCACCGAAGGTTTATTTGAAGGCTGGCTCAAAGTTAAAATCGAACGTGCAATACCAAATAAAAGAAAAGGATAACCATGAAAACGACAATTTTTGCGATACTGTTTGTTTGCAGCAATGCTTTTGCGGCTGACTGGATTAGCTTTGAAGTTCAAACAAGTGGAAATAGTATTTCGAGCTGCGGAAAGGACAAATCGCCTAGCGACTACATGAAGTCATATGACGAAATGGCAATTCCGTATAAGATTTTAGATGAAGCTAAGGATAAGTCCGGTGCAATTGCCTCATTGAAAATATTCAAATCCGCAGGAACGTCTATGGAAACGACGATGTACTTCTATAAAAGCAGTAAGTCCTGTGAAGCCGAATACAAAAGACTCTTCGATGCAAAAAATAAGGCTATCGATGAGCAAAATAAAAAAGACGGAAAGAAATACGAAGAATATAAGTAGTCGTATCAATCCCCCTGAATTCCAATTAGTTCATCGATCAGTTTAATTAACTGGAAAGCTAAAGTTGGAACAACTTGATTTGAAATACCTGCTAGAGCAACCGCAGCGTGTGCTTTGTCTTTTTCGTTGCGCCGAAGCCGAGCTGGCAATGACGGCTCCCGCTCTTTTTAACCTCTGATTAATATCATTTCCCAAACTCACGGGGTCCTCCTGTGGGCACTGGCATCCTCGCCCGTAGGTAAAACTCCGAGGAAAGCCAGATTGGGATCGAATATGGAAAAGCCTGGTCCTATGATGGATCCTGTAGAAAATAATTCAGGGATCTTGACCTTTCATACAAATTCTCTTATATTTTGTGTAATCGCAGCGGTTATGCTGCCAATTTCTATCTCTTAGCAGAGGAGGTCCTTATGTCGAATCAATCAGTAAACAAGGGCCTTCGATCAAGCCAAAACTAAATCACAGTTTAAGCACAATCAATGGCCCTTAGGTAATTTTCGAATTTGAAATTAACTTAAGGAGTATTCATGCTTAATTCCCAAAAGGAATTTTTGTCCCTGTTTGGTTGGGACGGCTTCTTTGAAAGCCAAAATGCCAATCTTGTATCTCAAAATTTAGTGCCAGCTCGAGTGATCTGTGAGGAGAGAAACCTTTATCGCATTCAATTGGATATCGACAAAGTCCTCTGGGCATCAGTCAGCGGAAAATTACAATTTAATGCCGTTACTCGGGTAGATTATCCCGCTGTGGGCGATTGGGTATTGGTGGAGGCTACCGATCAATCGGATCGTGGAGTCATACATCATATCTGTCCAAGAAAAACTGTGATCCAACGAAAGCAGGTAGGCTCAAGTGCCGACATTCAGATCCTGTCAGCAAATATAGACTATGTTTTTGTTACGACATCTGCAAATGACGACCTAAATTATCGCAGGATCGAAAGATATTTGGCGGTAGCATGGGAGTCTGGCTCTACCCCAATAATTCTTCTGACCAAAGCGGATATTTGCGCTGACGAAGTGTTTGCCATTGCCGCTAATGTTCGAAAAGAATTTCCCGGCATTGAGGTCTATACTCTGTCGAATACGGAATTTGAAAAGGCCGAATTTCTTTCTGACTACTTGAAGGAAGGAAAGACATCTGTAGTCGTCGGATCATCTGGTGTTGGCAAATCAACCTTAGTTAACTTCCTGATCGGCCAAGAACAAATAAAAACACAAGATGTTCGTGAAGGTGATGGCAAAGGTCGACATACAACGACATCACGGTCTCTTTATGCCAGCAGGTACGGTGGGCTTATCATTGATACTCCTGGGATGCGAGAACTCCAACTTGCTGATCACGCAGAGGGAGTTAGCGCACAATTTTCTGAAATAGAAAATTTGATGGCCAAATGTAGATTTACAAATTGCCAACATCGCACAGAACCTGGTTGTAAAATAATTGAGGCACTTGATGATGAATCACTTTCCGAAGATCGTTGGAAAAGCTACCAGAAACTAGCTGCCGAAGTCCGACATGGGCTCAGAAAGCAAAATAGATCCTTGGCTGCAGAGGATCGGAAACTCTGGAAGAAAATGAGCATGAATGCCAGAAACAAGGGCTTCGCAAAGAAAGGAGCAGTGTAATGTCAGGAGTAATCAATATCAAAAAATTTCCTTTGTTAAATGTACAAGGGAAAGAAATTGCAGTCGTCTCTCTGGAGCATTTGTGGGCGGATGTTTATGGCTTGAAATACAAACGCACAGATGAGAATCCGCAATCAGCACAGTGGGCAGATGCTATCAAACAAGCAATCGCAGAATCAGAAATTTTAAATGCTAGGCTCGTGGCGTTTCGTTTGATTAAGGATTCACGATCTAATGAGATCAGTCAGCTGCTGCCGCAATTAGGATTTAAAAAGAAGAATGAGCGAGTCGAATTTAAAAAGCCGATTGATGAATTGCCCGATGATACTGGCTCACCAGTAAACTGGAAAACAGCTTTAGAACTTGGCTGGAGCCAACAAGACATTGCCAATACTCTGAAGCTTGTAGCTGAGGGCGACCCGGATACAGATCCAAACGAAGATCCTCTTTTGTTCATACAAGATTTTTTGGCTGATCCTGTTCTGACTTCTGGTCTGCAATGCATACACATAGGTTACGTTGACAGCGAAGTTGCTGCCCTGACAGTGGTTCAGATCAATCCAAAAAGTGGATGGTCAAGAATTTCTTATATGGGAATTGCACCAAAATTTAGAAAGCAGAGTCTCGGCAAGTGGGTGCATCGCTATAGCTTCAAGATCATGAAGGCCGAAGGTGGAAAGCTCTATCACGGAGGAACAGTTGCGACCAACACACGAATGATCAGGCTGTTTGAACAACACGGCTGCAATCGATTTTGTGAAATGGAAGAGTGGATTTATACCGTCGCAGGAGGTGGTCGATGATTCGAAAAGAAGTCCGAACTCAACGGCTAATTCTGCGCCCATTAAAGACTTCTGATTATCCGATTTGGTATGACTGCTGGGTGAATCGCTTGAAGTCACAGAACGAGTGGGATTCGGGG
>JAYTZS010000164.1:0-4781 GCA_043741885.1 Bdellovibrio sp.
TGGCAGCTTTTCAGTTACATGTTCCTGCACACTTTCCAGGTCAGTCATATCGTTTTCAATATGTTAATGCTGTGGTTTTTGGGCGGCGAGCTTGAGACCCGTTGGGGCCGCAAGTTCTTCATTTCCTACTATCTCCTCACCGGAGTCGGCGCAGCGTTTATTTATTGCGTCGGGACCTGGATTTATTTCCTGATCAAGCCTGGGAGCACAGTTTTGGTAGTTCCTGTGATGGGAGCTTCAGGCGCTATTTTTGGACTGCTCCTGGCCTATGGTATTCTGTTCGGCGAGAGAGTGATTTACGCTTTTGGAGTCTTCCCAATGAAGGCCAAAATTATGGTGAGCATCATGGGTTTCATCGAGCTTGCCTCCTTGCTAACCTCGGATGTGAACGGCGGCGATGTGGCCTATTTGGCACACCTGGGAGGCCTCGTATCAGGTTATATCACATTGATCAGTTGGACTCGGCTTCAACAGATCATGTGGAGTCGAAAAGCCAAAAAGAAGAACCGCAACTTGCGCCTGGTGGTCGATAATGAAAAGCCGACAAAAACTGGAGATGGGCCCAAGTACTGGAATTGATGGCTTTCAAGCCCGCGGTCTGCTAGAAGTAGAGGACCTTAAACGAAAGACCAATAAATTTGGAGGCCCCGTGGCTTTGGATAAATCCCTGAAGAATTTGAAATTTGATGTTCGAATGACTGAATACAACATCGACAATGGCACCATCACTCAAGAAGATTTGAAAGCGCATCTGGCGCAATTGCCAGATTCAGCTGCGAACTCAGAAAAATTGGATCTAGAAAATGAGTCTTCTGACGACATCGACATTCCGCAGCCGCATTGATTCCCGAAGCCTACAACTCACTGGCAGATTTAGCTTCTGATTCAGAGGCTGGTGCCTTCCCGGGAGAGGATCCTGGAATTGATTTTGGGTCCGCTCTGGGATCCAGTCGCGAATCCACCAGCGATGTTGCTGATGGTTGAGATAAGCTGTCAGAAGCGCTTCCTGTGCCTGCAGTTTTCAACTCAAGGCCCGGATCGCGAAGTGGCTTCCAATCCTCTCGAATGATCTTAAATCCCACAGTTGGTGAAAGACGAGCATGAATGGTCTTCTCACCGTAATCATGATGAAAATCAGAATCGTAGCGTTGAATAGTTCGGATCACGATTTGATCTTTGTTCTGCAAAATCACTGGCGGGGCCAGTTGAACTTTGATGTAGCTGTAAAGAGCTTTCAATTTCTTTTTATGGCGGTACCACTGCTTGTAATTCATCTGATCATTCTTAAAAGTTGAATCATAATATTTGATGTAAGTGTCCACATCTTGCTGTTCCCAAGCCGCTCGCCAGTTTTCAAAGTCTGATAGAAACTTCTGTCGTTGAGTTTGATATTTTTCTTGGGAGATCAAATTCACTTCATCAAAAATCAAAATAGGAGTTTGCTCCAACTTCACATATTTTTTCAAAGATTTCACAACATCGTTGCGAACCACTACGCAGCCGCGAGAACCTCGAGTGAGGGGGACTGTGTCCGGAACTGCATGCAGCCAAATGCCCGAACCCGTCTTGAAATCCCGCCTGTCGAAAATATTTGGATAATCTGTGGTGAAGGCCAAGTTGCCATAAAGGGAAAACGGAATCTCTGGCTGAGTCTTTTCCTTTGCTAAAAAATAAATGCCAACGGGAGTCCGCGAATCGTTTGCTTTTGTTTTTTCGCCCCTCTGTTTTCCGATGTCAGCTGGATAGGCTGCAACCAAACTTAGGTCATTCTCTTTCCACTGATACACAGATAAGGTCCGCTTCGATTTATCAACCACGAATGAGAAGGAAGCAAACTGCACTTCATCTGAAAGAGCAATTAAACCTGCTGGATAAAGTTTCGTATCAGATTGAGACTGAGGTAAAGGGAAAGGTTTAGGCTGAGGATGCACCTCTCCAGCAACTCCATGAGCAGCTAGAAAGAGCAGGGGTAAAGGAATCGAACGCATCTATCTATTCGACCTCGGGATGGCAAATTTGTCAATCGCACAGACCTTCGTATGAGCTAAGCGAGTGTGTGCTACAACCTACCTGCACCACACCATACCTGCAGCCTATTCTGCTCTGAAAAATCTGTGAAAAAGATCGACACAAAATGAGAAAGATAATTGCAAAGTCAGAGCGGAACATCTTCAGACGTCGGTCTAGATTACCGATAAAAATGCACAATGGCAGATGCAGTAGCAGATTCAAAGGAAAAGAGAACAGAAGAGAAGACAACAGAGAAGAAGCTTCCTGTCGCATTGATTCTTCAGGGAGCTTTTGCTTTGCTCAATCTCGGAGTGATGGGCCTGGGCGGATATTGGGTCTATGCAGCGACCGTTGGCTGGAATTCACCAGAAATCAATGAAGCGAATGTGGCTGCCGAACGCAAGGCCAGTGAAGACAAGCAAGAATCGCAAGGTGCGGAAGCTGGTCCTTTGGTTTACACAATGGATAAATTTACCGTCAACTTAGGCGGTGAGCCAAAACGCACAATACGCCTCGAAGTTAATTTGGAAATGTTAGGTAAAGAGGGCTTCGAAGAAATTGTTGATACCGACAACCGTGCCAAAGCCAGAGATAAGATTGTTCGAATACTCAACGATAACACTTTCAATGACCTAGAAACCATTCAAGGGAAGTTGTTTTTGAAAGAACGCATTGCCACAGATATCAATTCGCTCCTAGACAAAGGAGTTGTTAAGGACGTTTACTTCTCTGAATTCGTCGTGCAATAATCTGGGGACATGACAAAATTCAAAATCCTCACCGCATCCATTTTTTCTTTCCTTTTTCTTTCAACTTCCATTTCTTTCTCAGCACAATTGCAAATTCAGTTTCCTGTTGAGAAATACACTCTCAAAAATGGCCTGACAGTTTTGCTGGCAGAAGATCATGCAGTTCCAATGATCAGCTATCACACGTGGTATCGTGTCGGCTCACGAGATGAATCTCCCGGCGTCACCGGAGCTGCGCATATGTTGGAACACATGATGTTCAAAGGTGCTAAAAAATATTCCGGAAAGGAATTTGATCATATTTTGCATGAAAACGGCATAGTCAACAATGCGTTTACTAGTTTTGATTACACCGGCTTTTATGAAAATCTTCCCAGTGCAAAATTGGAAATGATTATGGACATGGAAGTGGATCGGATGCGCTTCTTAACCCTCAAGCCAGAAGATTTGAAAAGTGAATTGCAAGTTGTCGGCGAAGAGCGCCGCTGGAGAGTCGATAACAATCCAGGAGGGTTGCTCCGAGAGCTAATCTTTGGAACTTTGTTTAAATCTCATCCTTACACCTGGCCGACAATTGGCTATATGAAAGACATCCAAGAGTACACCTCTGAAAAACTGAAGAAGTTTTACGATACCTATTACGTTCCCAACAACGCCGTTCTCGTCATCACCGGCGATTTTGATTCGAAAAAAACCAAGGAACTGGTCGAAAGGTATTACAGCCAATTGCAGGCTAAGCCTTTACCTGAACGGCATTATCCTGCCGAGCCAGAAGCAACAGCGCCACAGCGCAAAGTTCTTCCCTGGGATGTGCAAACCAAATCATTGCTAGTGGCGTACAAAGGTGTGGCTTCTGGACAAGAGGATTCTTTTGCCTTGGATTTAGCTGCTTCTGTTCTTGGCGGGGGAACTTCAAGTCGGTTGCATAAAAAACTAGTTTACCAGCAGCAAACAAATTCCAATATTGGCGCATATAATATGACCAATGCCGATCCCGGCGCCTTTATGATCATGGCTACTTTGAAGCCTGGGCAGTCAACCGAGCCCACAGAAAAAGTAGTCCTTCAAGAAATTGAAAACTTGAAAAAACATTTGGTCAGTCCGCAAGAACTGCAAAAAGTTAAAAATCAAGTGATGATGGAATTTATGGAAAGTCTAACGACGATCGATGGAAAAGCTCAGGCTTTGGCTATCAATGAGATATTATTTGGAGACTATCGCCACCTTTATTCAGACTTGGAAAAGTATGATCAAGTGAAAGCGAAAGATATTCAAAAGGTGGCTGAAAAATACTTGCAAGGCCAAAAGCGAGTGACTGGCGTCTTGGAACCTAAAACTAAATGAAGAAAATGAGCCTGAAAATGAATAGACAGATAGTGCTTTCAAGTTTGATCCTCATGCAAATCTCATGTTCGAGTTTGAAGACAGCTCCGCAAAGCCAGTTTCAACTTCGTCCCATGCAGGAAATGACTTTGCCCAATGGACTTCAAGTTATTTATATTTCTGACAACTCACTTCCCCGAGTCAGTTTTCATCTCATGGTGAAGTCAGGCTCAGCCCAGGATGCGAAAGGGGAAGAAGGCCTAACGGCACTAACGACATCTCTTTTGGAACAAGGAACTAAAACGAAGTCAGCTACGGAAATCGCTGACCAGTTTGCTCAATTAGGCTCAAATTTTAGCGAAGGAACGGCCTCTGATTATGTGATGATGAACACGGCTGGTCTTTCTGAATTCAAAAATCAACTCTTATCAATGTACGCAGATGTGATTATGAATCCAGTTTTTTCGAATGAAGAAATTGCCAGAAAGAAATCACAGACTCTCGCAGAGCTGAAACAAATTTTAGATCAGCCGACGGGATATGCAGATCTTTTATTTGAAAAGGAAATTTACGGGCCCCATGCTTATGGGACTCCAGTGGCAGGAACCCTGACCTCAGTGCCAGAACTTAATCGCACTCAAGTGATTAGGAATTATTTTAATTACTTTCGACCCAACAATTCAATTCTGGCAATTGTGG
>JAYTZS010000165.1:0-4780 GCA_043741885.1 Bdellovibrio sp.
CTATCCTCGCAAACTCCATCAATCGTCTTTACGTCCGGCAAATTCGGATTTTCCAGAGCGTCAACCAAGTAAGGACGCGGCGGAACGTAGGTCTTGTCCTTATAAATCGCCTGTTTTGTCATCGGATTGTATTGAACTCCAGTGACCCTTGCCTGATCGATGCGAGCGCATTTCGCAGGATCATTTTGAATGATTGTCCAATTGGTTAAATTAACCGCAATCAAAATCGACTCCGGCTGACGACGTCCTTCACACATAAATCCGTCTTCATAATGGTGCAAGATCGTCAGTTTGCCATCATAAGTCCCGCCATTCCCACTGTCGACAGACTGCTCAGAACTGATTTCCGTTGTCGATGCGGCCGTGAATAATTTGGGGGCGCTGCAATTCTGAAAGCCTGCAATCAATACGACCAAGCTAAAGATGCCGAGGCAACGGAAGTGGAATACGATCATCTTTCGCATAAGGAAATTATAACCTTTTTGAGGTGGCAACCCTAGTTTCACACTGAAACATTCTCGAATTGAGAGTCTGCCACTTTTATTTTCTTGGTAGTTGCGGGTTCGTTCGGTGCCCGCAGTTCGGCGGACCTTGCAATGTGGATCGGGCCCGATTTCTCTCTTAATAACGTGTGAATGAGTGACCGATTCACTCAAATTAGAAAGATCCAGTTAGTTCTTGGATAGCCTCGTCACGCGGTATCTCAATTTGATACGATACTGGAGATCAAATGACTGCACTCCATAACATCTGCTTGAACTTGCGGACGGGTAGCGTCATTAAATTAGGTGCATCGTTCTCTGAATAATTCAGTAACAAACTAATATCTTTTTGTGTTGGAATAAACAAAAAGTCGGTAAAACCAACTAACTAAACAAGAAATAAATAAAGGAACTCTTATGAAAAATTTTCTGATGCTTATGTTGTCTTTTTCACTTTGTTCGTGTGCAACACACACGATGGATGCCAAAACCGATACACCGAATAGCAACCGGAAACCTGCAACTGCTAACTTCAATGAAATTCAAAATACGAACTTGACTGATGTTATCAGTTTGAACTCGGGCTACTGGGACGTAAAGAAAGGCAGCGACTCTTACTTTGGACGATACCGCGCTTACATCATCGCTGGTAATGCTGATCAGGATTATAACACTTTGGTCGTCTATGCCGAAAAAGAAGGCCTGCGGCAGCTTCCAGACAGCGGGTCAAATAAAATGGGAGTAAAAAAAGCCAAAATTGATAAACAAAATAATAATACGAAATTTAGCCTTGTCGCAAAAAATGACAAATTTGTTTGGGGTTCCGACTGGGCCGGCACCGAGCCCACCTTAACCGTGAACAAAAAAGGTTCTCTGGTTATCAACACTATGAATGAAGGCATGGGTCGCAGCGCTTGGAATCAACAGGTCATCGTCAGACTCAATCCGGAAATACCTACCATGGAAGTGATCGGACTTGAATTCACTTCTTTTGACAAACTTGATCAGTCTGCAAGCAGCTGCAGTTACAATTTTAATACTGGCGTAGGCGTCATCAAAACCACGAGCCCAACGATTGAAAGCGATGGTAACGCCATGAAAAATCCGAAAAACTTCGTTAAGAACGTCAAAGTGCCAACAGAAAAAATCAACTTAAACGACTGGAAAGACTCCAGCGAAATTCCGATGTTGAAGGACTGTTTCAGTATTTGATACAGTATTTGGAAAAATCGAGTTTGAAATCGAGTCTAAATTCAAAGGCGAGCGGGATTTGGAATCCCGCTCAATAAATTGTTCACCAGGATCAATCAAGTTTCTTGAACTTTAGAGCGCTGATCCGACCTATCAAGTCATCCGTCTGTATCACCCTTGCGTGGTAGGCATTGATGTTGGCCAAGGTCAAACCATCGCAGTGGCATCTCCGACCACGACGGAGGCAAAGCCAAACGAGGTAGTTCAAAGTGATTTATTTCGACGAGCTTCCTCTTTCCTTAGGCGAGTCATCACGGCCAGTAATCAGGTGACTGGTAGATTTTATTACGGTTTTTCTCATTGAGCTTTTGTCTTGAGCAACATGGGTGGCGCATGTCCAATTCTAGGCTGTGCCATTCTTCCTTGCTTTTCCGCAATCGATTCAGGTGGCGAATAACAAATTTTTTTAAGTTTTTGCTGAACTCTTCCGATCAATGTATAGGCAGATGTCGATTTTTTAGTCGGGGGACTAGCATGGGAAAAATTTCATTGAATGCCGTTCTGATTGCGATGGCCGTCTTCGCTCATGCTGTTTACAGCTCTGCCGCGATGCCAGTGACGACGAATTGGGATGCCCAATCGAGCTCGATTTTTGATGCCGTTATTTTCAACTGGCAATTCTACCTCGATGCCAATCCTGATCTGAAAGCTGCGGGGCTGACCACGGCTGCACAAGCACAAAGTCATTGGCAATCATCTGGCCAGGGCGAGTGCCGTCGGGCCTCGGCCGAGTTTTCGGCTCGAGATTACTTGAGCCTCAATCCCGATCTCGCAGGTGTCTATGGACTTTCGGGTTGCAAAGCAGCAATTGGGCACTATCTTGCGAACGGACGATTCGAAAATCGCGAGAAAACACAATCTTACTCTTACGGTGTGCAAATGGGCGCAGCCGCCACCGCCGCTTTCGGCAATTCCGCGTTCGGAAACGAGAAGATAACGATGCGGACATCGGCGATCTATGCTGGAACAGTGACCGAGTTATGGTTTCGCGGGAAGCAGTTCGTGAACACTCACGACACCGGTCGACTCTTTCAGACCGCTTTCACTTTTGATCATCGCGGAGAATGCTTCAACCCCACAGAGGCGGGTTCGAGTTCTGACGTCAATCTAGTTAACGGCGTCCTGACAGGCAAATCGCAAAGTAAATTAAACAGTCTTTCCTTAGGATCGGGCTCAATCACCACTCAGACTTCGCCCGCCTACTGGTATTCTCCCGGCATGAGTCCCGCGCCTTACTGTGGAATACCTCAAGGGGCCTCTGGAACTGCGCCTGATACGATCACTAAAACGATTTCAATGAATCACCTGGGTGACAGACAAATCATACGCTGGCAAGTCGATGCCAATGTCGCCGCCGATCACTCATTTATGGCGTTGGAAGCTTTGACTGGCTACCTGACTGGTGAATTCACTAGCTTTTACGTTTACGATCCGAGCAGGCAAAGTTTGCTGCCAAGCACGCCGGCACCACTGGTTTTTGAAAACGGCACTCCAACTTTAAAGCGGGATTCAACACATTTTTTGCCGACGGTCGTTGCAACGGCTGATGGGAAGCACGCAATTGGAGTTGTGTCTTTGGATCAAGAGATGAGCACGCCCGACGGCAACACGCATGTCGCAACAAACTATCAAATATCTGCGCTCAATGACAGAGACGCAGCCGACTCAACCACGAAGTGGAGCGTCGCATTTTCCTATGCCAATGCGAGAAAGGGAAAGTATTCAACAACAATTTATTTGGTCGTCGGAAACTTAATCGAAGTCACCGAGCGGATGAAGCTGTTGCATCAGCAGAATCCAAATGAGTTCATAAACCTGCTAGCGACAGCCAACGGCAAAACAGCATTTGACCTGAACTACTATTCGTCCAAGTACGTCGACGTTGGAAATGCCTACTCAGGAGGATTCGATCGATCGCTTCAACATTACTTGAACTCGGGAATGCCCGAAGGACGAAATGGTTCTTCACTTTACAATGCTAAAAATTACATGTCAGCAAACCCTGATCTTGCAGCTGCCTACGGGACGGACAACTTCGTCGCAGCGACCAAACATTGGATTGTCTTTGGCAGACCCGAAGGTCGAAACGGCTGGCCCTCGCCTTAGTGCGATCTGCCCAGGAGTCAACACTTGTTCAACCATTGCGTCCGGTCGCCAACTCGTGCGCTACAGGAGCCCAGTAGGCGACTGGATCACCGCCTACTTGTGGCTGCCTTCAACTCCAACTCTGCATCCCGCTGTCCTTATTCATCACTAAAACAACGGCGAAAGGCATTTCGGAAAAAGCGAAGTGGCTGGCCTTGCCGGAAATCCTTTACAAGCATTTGGACCAGCTTTGGCGGAAAAAGGATTTGTCGTCCTGGCGCCTGATTCCATTTGTTTCGAAGATCGACATTTAAATAAAACAGGAGTCGAACCGGACACCGATGAAACAGATTGGCTTCAACATTTCAATCAGATGAGTTATCGCCTCGTACAAGGTGAAACGTTGATGCGAAAAATTCTTGAGGACGCGAGCGTTGGAATTTCACTTCTGGCGCATTTGCCTTTCGTGTCGGCTAAATGTGTTGGCGTTCTCGGGCATTCCTACGGTGGAAACACGGCTCTTTTTCAGGCAGCTACGTATGAGCGAATTCAGTTTGTTTGTGCCAGTGGCGCGCTTTGTTCTTATCAGCATAAAATGAAAGTAGGAGCTGGACTCAAAATGGCGCTGACGATTCCGGGAATTTATCCGCAATTCGATTTCGACGAGATTTTGAGATGTGTGGCGCCCCGAAAGACGCTCATCGTCTCTGCAGATCAAGATAAATACTCTCAAGATGCCGACCTGATTGTAGCGAAGTTAAAGGCTGCATTTGAAACTAAATCAGGGATATCAAACTTGTCACATTTTCGCGAAAGCGGCGGACATCCGGTGACAAGAAAGCGATTCGATTTTATCTTGGACTGGCTCAATGAAGTGTCCTGCAAATGCCCAATCTAAATTTTAAAACGGTCACTACAACTTTCAGCATAACGGCTTTCCTCTCTTCCCGGTCGTGTTGACC
>JAYTZS010000166.1:0-4769 GCA_043741885.1 Bdellovibrio sp.
CCAAGGCCCTGTCTTTATGAAATGGCCGATAGAATCGCTTCTCTCGGCTTCTATGTTTTCTTGCCGAATCTTTTCTATCGCGATTTAACGCCGCCTTATTGGAGTGGTGGAGCACCACTTTCAGTTGAAAAAATACCGGAGGTTGCGAAAGTCGTGATTCCCTTGGCAAAAAATTACTCTTCGTCGAGTGCGATGGCCTTGGAAGACGCTCAGATTTTTCTCGATTTTATGTTGGAAAAGAAAAAAATAAGGACTGGATCTTTTGCTGCTACTGGGTACTGCATGGGTGGTTCCGTTGCTTTGCGGCTGGCAGCTGCCTTTCCCGATCAGTTTGCGGCTATGGCCAGTTTTCACGCCGGCCAATTGGTCACCCAGTCGACTGATAGCCCTCATTTGGGTTTGCCAAAAGTTCAAGCTGAGCTTTATTTTGCACACGCCGACAAAGATCCTTCTATGACGGCTGAGCAAATCGAGAAATTGAGCGAGGCGCTGAAGGCCGGACCCATCTTCTCCAAGAGTGAAATTTACGATGGTGCGGCGCATGGATTTGCTATGAAGGACCTGCCAGTCTATCAAGAAAGAGCACTGGAGCGATATTGGCAAAAGTTAACAGCGCTGCTGCAACGGAATCTTCCGCGGGAATGAATTCAGCCGTGCGTTAGTTTGGCCTCGAATCCAGTTGATCAAAATTTTGGTCGGTGTTCTAAGTCCATTTGAATTCGAACGTGCCTGGGGGGGATGCGTGAAACTTCTTTTTGTCATTATAGGACTGATCGGTTCTTCAACTTGTTTTGCAGTTCGCTATGCAGTGGTATTTAATAATTCTGCAACCTTCAGTCGGATGCATTCTCAGTGGAACCTCAGCGGCACCTCAGTCAGCTCGAGGCAATTGAAAAACCTTTTAGCTTCAGCCCAAATAATACCCGCCGAGTGTCCCGTTCATATTGAAAATTCCTTGGTTCACTTGCGGACTTTCGTGGTCTCCTTGCCAGAGGTGGCGAGCGATAGCACCTGCGCGCAAATCGCACAAACCAAGCCTGGCGCCGAATTCCAGTTGGAAAAAGAAGTCATTTATCCAACTCCAAAATTACAGTCATCATATGAATTAACTCCCGCTTGGAATTTCGACGTCACGACTTCGGCTGATCACCTGGTCCCATCGAACCGGTCAGGTCCGCCGGCCAATAACAAAAACTTTTCGCAAGAATCCCTCCCGTGGGGAATCACAGCGGTGAGAGCTCCTGAAGCGTGGGCTATGGGCCAGCGTGGGCACGGGGCTCGAGTGATGGTGCTCGACACCGGCGTCGACCAAAATCATCCGGTGCTCAAAGGCCAAATTGAAGCGATGAAAGATTTTGTCAACGACGAAAATTCGCCCTACCCCGCCGCTGATCATGTCGGTCACGGGACGCATGTCTCAGGGACCATCTTGGGCCGTCAGTCCAGCAGCGGATTTAGCGGAGTCGCGCCTGAAGCGCGATTATTAATGGGCCGAGTGTGCAGTGAAAACGGCTGTTCCAGCATTGATGTGATCCAAGGAGTGAATTGGGCAATTGAACAGAAAGTTGATGTCTTAAATCTTTCCCTCGGAAGCGATCAAGAGACTATGGGAGAAAAGTCAGCATTGGCCAATGCGGAAGCCGCCGGAATCATCATCGTGGCAGCTTCAGGAAATGGCGGAACTGCGAACGTCGGCTTTCCCGCAGCTTATTCTTCTGTGCTGGCAGTGGGAGCTGTGGATTCGGATTTGAAAAAAGCTCCATTTTCCCAGTGGGGGCCTGAAATGGGAGTGGTTGCGCCTGGAGTGGCTGTGCTGTCATCAGTGCCAATGGGAACTGGCTGTCATGCTACGGTCGAACTGACTGGTGGAAATTCAAAGCCTGAAAAAATCAATGCCAGTTGTTTTTCTGGATCCGCTTTGCTGAATAAAATTGAAAAAAACTTATTGGACGCAGGCCTGGGGAAGCCGGCAGATTTTGATGGACAAGATTTCACAGGTCATTTTGCCTTGATCAGCCGTGGAGAGATTTCCTTCACTCAAAAAGTGAGCAATGCTTTAAACGCGCATGCGGCGGGAGTGGTGTTTATCAACAATCAAACTGGCCTGCTCAGCGGAGTCGCCACAGACGATGGCTCGGTCTTAAATGTCCCCATCGTGATGATTGAGCAAGCTGCAGGTGCACCTTTGCACGATCAGTTGAAATCTCATCCAGTGCTCAGCCTTTCCGTGCAAACCACAGCGGTGGATTATGCTTCCTTTGATGGCACCTCCATGGCAAGTCCGCATGTTGCTGGAGTCATGGCGCTAGTGCGTGCCGCTCATCCAAAAATTTCACCTTTGCAGGCTCGAAACTTGTTGAAAAAGACGGCGAAGTCTTTGTCGACGCCAGCTCAAACGGGAGCCGGCCTAGTTGATGCTCAAAAGGCCGTGACCCAGGCCCTGCAGATGCAGTAGGATCCTAAGTCATGCACACACCGCATGACTCCCTTCGTGTTTTTCTTGCCACTAGGATAGCCGAGCAAATCGAACTTCTCACTGGCAAAAGTTCTGAACCTTTGCCGGGCACTCCCGCTCTGTTTGAGCAGCTGGTTGAACCCCCGCAATCAGATTTGGGGGATCTGGCCTTTGGCTGCTTTCACTTGGCCAAAACTTTACGCAAATCTCCAGTGGCAGTGGCGCAAGAATTAAAAGGCAAATTTGCTCTGGATGCAGATTTGCTTTCGGTTGAAGCCGTGGGCCCGTATTTGAATTTCAAGCTCAGTGCTGCCAAGATCGGGCAAGCTTTGTTGCAGCCGATTCTCAGTGGCCAGTTTTTTCAACTGAAGCTAACTGAGAAAACTGCGAAGACCATGATCGAATTTTCTCAGCCCAACACTCACAAAGAACTGCATGTCGGACATATGCGAAATGCTTGCTTAGGCGATGCATTGGTTCGCCTGCATCGCTACTGCAATTATGATATTGTTTCCAGTACTTTTCCTGGCGATGTGGGAACGCATGTGGCGAAATGTTTGTGGTATTTGAAATATCATAACAGCGAACCAGTCCCTGCCGAGGGGCGGGGCGAATGGCTGGGCCGCATGTATTCAAAGGCTCACTTAAAATTGGAAGATGAACTTGGATCGGACAGAGAGGCTGAAAACAGACAAAAACTGAGTGAGATTTTAAAGCAACTGGAAAACAAATCTGGCGAATTTTTCGAGCAATGGAAAAAAACCAAAACTTGGTCGGTTGATTTGATGAATCAGGTTTATCAATGGGCGGGAATTCAATTTGATCATTGGTACTGGGAGTCTGATGTCGATTCAGCTTCTGTACAGTATGCCAAAGAGCTTCTCGACAAGGGATTGGTGATCAAGTCCGACGGCGCCGTCGGGATGGACCTTGAAGCCGATGGATTGGGATTTTGTTTGTTGCTGAAAAGCGATGGCACGGGACTTTATGCGACCAAAGATGTTGAATTGGCCAAGCGAAAATTTGCTGATTTTAAAATTGAGAAAAACATCGTCGTCGTGGATCTGCGGCAGGAGCTTCATTTCAAGCAAGTGTTCAAAGTGCTAGAGAGATTGGGCTTTGCTCAGGCCGAAGATTGCTTTCACCTGAAATACAACTTTGTCGAACTTCCTGACGGAGCTATGAGCTCACGAAAGGGCAATATCGTGCCGCTTCTGGAGCTGGTTCACAAAATGGAAAATAAAGTAAAAGAAAACTTTCTCGCTCGCTATCAAACAGAGTGGACAGAAGCTGAAATCAATTTAGTGGCAACTCAGGTGGCGCAAGGAGCAATCAAATACGGAATGCTTCGAATGGATACTAATAAAAAAATCGTATTCGACATCGATGAGTGGCTGAAGATTGACGGGGAGTCAGGACCGTTTATTCAGTACTCTTTGGCGCGCATTCAGAGCTTGGTGCGAAAGCTTGGATCCGGATCTCCATTGGATCTGGCCCAGTGGGATCTTTTGCAGCATTCAAGCGAGAGAAAACTGATGCAGCACCTGATGGGCTTTCATTTGGTCGTGCTCAGCGCAACCGAGCATTTCAAGCCTCACACTCTGTGCACTTATCTTTATGAGTGTGCCAAGCGCTTCAACGGATTTTACCATGAGTGCTCCATCGGGCAGGCTGAGACAGCTGAGCTCAAGACGGCGCGACTGGCCCTCAGTACAGCAGCTGGAGCTGTGATGCAGCAGGGACTTTCACTGCTTGGCATCCCCACTCCACTGAAAATGTAGGTAACATGCGACCTAGAGCCAGCCTGCTGGCTCAATTCTAGACTGGATCTTGCTCAACCGGACTTCACCTGTCTATAGACTCCGCCGAATAACAAGGCTGAGAAATAGTTTTCTATGCGAGTGAGGTAGGCGTGTCTTTTAATTATCAGAAACACAAAAGTTCCGACGGCCATGGGTCGATGTGGACTTCCTATTCGGATTTGTTTTTGGGACTTTCGATTATTTTCCTTTTGCTTTATGTCACGGTGAGCTTGAGACAAAGTACCGACGGGATCCAGAGCCATATTGAAAGTCAGAAAATAGCGCATGAGAATGAAGATCTGAAACAACAACTGAAAGTTTATGAGGCTTTAAAACAAGATTACTTGGAGAAGTCAGCAACCAAAGACGATTCAGCTTCCTATCAAGAGCTGATGGATCAATTGGATCTGTTGCAGTCCAAAGCAGATCAAGAGAAAAACGATTTGCGAAAACAAGCAATGGAGCATGAGAAAAAAGAACGGGCCCTCAATAAGTACCAGCAAATGGTTCGA
>JAYTZS010000167.1:0-4762 GCA_043741885.1 Bdellovibrio sp.
CCCTGTTTGCCGTCTTGAGCTTCAAAAACTGCAAAGCCTCCTGTAGTCAGTGCCCGTTTCAAAGAGCGACGAACAAGCGGTTCATCATCAATCACCAAAATTTTTTTCATGTTTCTCCAGCGCTTGATGGAACTTGCGGAAGTATGACTTCAAATAGTGCGCCTTCGCCCACTGGCGAGATCACCTGGATTTTTCCACCTGAGCTCTCGACAATCTTTTTGGTTAAGCTGAGGCCAAGTCCAGTGCCAAGTCCCTCTTTTTTTGTTGTAAAAAAAGGCTCAAAAATTTTTTCGCGTAAATTTTCAGGAATGCCGGACCCAGTGTCTTGGATCTGCAAAACGACAGAATTTTCCTCTGGTCGCAAGAATGTTTTCACCGTCAAAGTGCCTGAATCCTTCATCGCTTGGCAGGCATTGTTCACCAAATTAAAAACAACTTGCTGAATCAAATGCGGCTCGACTTCAATGAAAGTTTGTGAAGCCGAAAGGTCAAAGTCCTGACGATGCAGTCGCATCACTGCTTTGAGCATTGGCATTGTTTTCATGACAATGTCATCAATGGTAGTCAGTTTTTTCTGTTGAGAGGTGCCCCATGAGAACTCCAAAAGATTTTTGATAATCTGTTGTGAGCGCCCGGCCGCCCTTTCAATCTCTGAAAGGTCGCTGTTCAGCGACTCTAAGTGAGTCGTCTCGCTCATGAGAACCTGAGCCAGCGAACGCAATCCGGTCAAAGGATTGTTTAGCTCATGCGCGATATTTCCGGCGAGCAAACCGATAGCTCCCATTTTTTCACTTTGGAGCATTCGCAAATAAAGCTCTCGGGCTTGAGTGATATCGACGTACTGATTTACCACATTTGTCGGCCGGCCCCCATTGTCTAAAACCAGCGGGAAAGAATGAACTTCAAATAGTTTTCCGCCAACTTGAATTTGCCCGGTTTGTGGAAGACTCGTTGCAATTGCCAAGGGCACGGGACAACCCTCGCAGGGTGCCCGCTTTTGAGCAAAACTTTCAAAACAAGTTTTCTTGACCACTCGATTGGAAAATTTTTTGTTGGACCGTAAAACTTCATAAGCGACATCCACGATCGCGACTGGATCACGAAATCCATCAAACGTCTTTTCCCAACGATAAGAAAATTCAATCAAATCAGTTTCAAGCATCAATCGGTCGACAGTGATGGCGACGGACTGAATTCGTTCTCGAATAAAATCTAAAAAGGATTCAAGTTCCGCTTCATTCAAGCTGACTTCAAGGCAGACCCCTGCTTGAGCATCGGCAAAGGAATTTTCGCGCATCAAACGAGGTTCCAACGGAATGTACAATGTTTTGATAAACGGTCGGCCAAAATGATTTGCCAATGACTTAATCACTTCTTTCCCCGAAATCACGATTTCATGGGGAAAAGGAAAGCTACCTCCGGAATGGCGATTAAATAGGACCTGCCCAGATTGCAGAGAGACAAACTCAACCCGATCTGGTGAAGACTGATAAACCAAAATTGGATCGCCAATTTTGTGAAACTTGCGCGATTCCTTTCGCAGCAGAAGAAGCAGCTCTTCAAAGGAGCCGACTCGAGCTAAATCTTTAATCAAACGAATCAAACTTCGAACTTTGTTTAGCTTTTCTTCTTCTTCGACTTTGGATATTTCAATATGCTGAGTTCTCTCAAGTACGATTTGCTCAAGTCCAGTGTTGAGAGCTTCAAGCTCACGAAACTGCAATGTAGATTCTTTGAGAAGTTGAGCCTTGGCGGTTGCTTGGTGATAGCGCTGCACTGCAAGGTTAAACACATCTTTCCACCGCTGCTTGAAATCTGAAATATCAAGACAGAAATGAATATGTGCTTGGTTCACCGCTAGTTTAAATAAATCTCGGGTCAATTCATGAACCACTAAAATGCGGGCAGTTCTGGGAGAATCTTGCTCGAACCTTTCCAGTACCTCGAGAACTTGAGCGGAATCCGAGGCGTTTGGTGAGAGAACTGCCATTAAAATGGCAGCACGTTCGTCTTTTAAATAAGCAAAAGCATCTTGAGGATTCTGGAGGAAAATCAAATCCTCATTTGGACGAGAAGCTGTCTTTAGAAAATCAAAGGATTGTCCAAAGTAAATGATCTCAGGCCGTTGTGAGCCCTGAACCCGATTTTTTTTCAGAGTTTCTTTGGAGATAATCTGTGACATCTGTGTTGTCTTTTATTTCCTTCTTCAGTCCGTCCAGCAGTTCCAACCAAGTTTGCAAGGAATGGCCCATGTCATATCCTAGTACATCTGCTAGCAGGGTAAAATCTTTTTTTTCGAAGGCTGCCAGGGCTTGCCGAATGGTTTGAGCAGTTTGCTTCTCAGCGTCTTTCCAGCGCTCCGACTTTACTAAAGGCAAATTAGGAAAAACGTTGTCGATCGAAATAATACTATCGAATAAAAGCTGCGAGCCATCCACCAAATCCACAAACTTCTTCAGTTGCCCCTCAACGCCTTTGAATCGAATGTCATTTGAAAGTTCATCGTTCTGTTGGATCAGAGCTGGAATCTGCTGGACCCAGTTGATTAGCACCTCACCTAACAAAGCTGAAGGTTTCTGACTTCGCACTTCAAGGATTTCGACGTCACCTAGGCCAGCCACCGCCAGCCTTTTTTCATCGGCTTCGTCCAGTGCTAGACCATTGATCTTAAACTGGCAAACCACTTCGTTTCGCACTTGCAGTTCTTTTTCAATCTGAGAGAAGACCTGTCCCAATTTGGCGGTTTCTCCGAATTGTTTTAATAAATCACGTTGGCTGTAGATCAGTTCACTCATTTGGTAGCCTCCGAATTTGTTGCAGAGGATTCTGGCGCTGATTGCAAGTCGGCAGCTGTTAAACCGTAGGACTGTAAATAAATTTCTAGAACATTTTGCAGCAAAGTTTGAACTGCCAAACTTTTCTCTAAGAGCTTCTCCGCTGAATCGGGGCCAATTCGCACTTTTTCGGTTTGATACCAGCGCACCAACACAGCTAAAGATGGAACTAGTTTGCCAATCGTTTCGATGATCTCTTCGCCGCGATTGATAATTCCAGCGACCTTTTCTAAACTGGCTCCATTTTGCACGGAATGCATTTGTTCAATCATCAAAAGATTGATATCGGCCATTCGGACTATTCCGTCTTGAAAGAGAGGTTGGTCATTGGCAGGAAAGGCCTCGGACAAATAAATCGCTTTGACAAAATTCCACTGAAAATCAGCTTCTTTCGGAGCCAGCATCCAATATGAAGGACTGCCTTTTTGAACTGAAATCAGTCCAATTTCTTGCTTTTCTTTGTGCAAGATTCTTTTCATCGCCATTGCTACTTTGTCAGAAGCAAAATCCGTTTCATCTTGTCCCCTCATGACCAGTGAGCGTGGCGCCCGAGGACCTGTTTCCCAAAAATTGACTGATGATAAACTGAGGTTTAGACAAGCCGTCTGGGTGAGAGAGGCCATATGCATCGGTGCACTGTCGGCACCAACCACAAGCTGACTGTTTTGAATAAGTTGGAAAAGCTGTGGCAAATCTGTTTTGCCAACATAGTTGACTACACGGTCTTCTGGCATCGAAGTGACAATCTGCTCAGCTAAATCTTTTTCGGCAGGAGATCCGACCAATCCGATTTTTCCAGAGCTCAATTTGGCAAACTGATTTAAAATCGTCACCCATTTGATCGGACTGATTTGTTTTTTGCCTTCGCTCGCACCGACATGAACCAGTACTTCAGGAGTGTCTATAGAGGAAGGTTTCAGAAACGAAGGTGCAGCCCAATCTGACTCAATTAAATCAGCTCCGACCATGGTGCCAAAGATCTCGGCCAAATGATACCGATTGGGGCGGTGGACTCCGACTTGAGCATAAAAATAAGCACTCATGTCATCAGGAATCGCCAAGTAGCCATCAGTCGTTCTGGAATAGCCTGTGACTTTCGTTTTCTCTTCCGCCACCGCATGAGTCAGATAACTCGAAAAAGGTGAAAATGAAAAATTGAGAATCCAGTCATATTTTTCGGACTTCAGCTGCTCGACAAATTCACTCAGTCGATCATGCGCTGTTTTCACATCCAACTGATTTTCTAATAGCGGCGCCAAAAGTTCAGATGTCGGCAACATTAGACGCTTGGAAATAACCTCTAAACCTTCTAAAGCAGCCTGAAAGCGGGATCGAGTCAGAACCTCGATTTGAGCTTCGGGGTTCAGTCGCTTTAAAGCCCGAAGTGCTGGCCAAGTTTGAAAGATATCTCCGAGCCGTGCGAGCTCAAGAACCAGGATTTTCATTCAAGACCTGTTCTCTCGTCAATTCGACGAGCATTTTTAATTTCTCAGTCTCTGCATTGTAGCCCTGAGCTTTAATGACATCTTCAGTGATATTCTCAAGCCTCAAGAGGACGAGCTTCAGTGGATTTTCGATTTTCTCTGACATCGTCAACCGCCTTTATTTTTATGATAAAACTTAAAATCGCCTGCCGAATTTCGCAAAGCTTCTCAGCTTCTTGCCAACCTTCAGGAAAATAACAATTTTTTTTCAAACGGACCAAACTGTCTTTCCACTGAGGGAAATCTCTTTCAACCTCCGGCAGAAGAGCAGGATCAGCTTTCAGATCCTGCAAGGCCCGACAAAATTGAACATGGCGCTTCTGAATCTGCTGCAACTCTTCAGTTGTTCCTTCGAACTCGTCCATTTGCATTTCAGTTGCGTCCAAGTAGGTGCTCCAAACTGCGTGCTCTATCTGATAATAGTCCCGATTCATTTGCGGCAAA
>JAYTZS010000168.1:0-1556 GCA_043741885.1 Bdellovibrio sp.
GTTTTCCTATCAGTAATGGGAGCTCAAATTCAGGGTCGGCCCTTGCTACTCAAACATTTGGATTCAGCTTCAAAACCGTGATAGAGCCAAGATATGAAATCGACCGAACCTTTTTCTCAGCATAATTCTCAGTTTTCTCAGTGGACCCGTGTGCTACTCCTTTATACTCTGCTTGTCATTTTGTGGGGAGCTTGGGTGCGCATTTCCCATTCGGGGGATGGCTGCGGCGACACCTGGCCGCTTTGTCACGGGCAGCTGATTCCTGAAGCGCAACAAAATAAAACTTGGGTCGAGTTTTCCCATCGCCTGATGTCGGGACTGTTTGGATTTTTGGTGCTTGGTTTTTTCTTTTGGGCTCGGCAAGTTTTTCCTCGAGGGCACTCTGTTCGCAAGTGGATTTTTTTCAGTTTGATCTTCACAGTCACTGAAGCTTTGCTCGGAGCGAAGCTTGTTCTGTTTCGCTTGGTAGGAGACAATGATACTCCCTTTCGAGCTTTCTTTATGTCTTTACATTTTCTCAATTCGCTGATGCTTAGCGGAAGCTTGGCCATGACATTTGATCATTCCCTCCATCAAAATTGGCTGCGAAGAGAAAAAAAAATGTCGCCGTGGAGTCTACCGAATTTGCGACCTAATAAAATGTCGTTAGCTATCGTGCTCGCCTTCTTTTTGATTGGCATTACCGGTGCCATTGCAGCCTTGTCATCAACTTTGTTCCCTTCGAATTCGCTGCTGGCCGGATTGCTGTCTGATTGGGATCCGCAGGCTCATTACTTAATTCGTCTTCGTGGGTGGCATCCCCTGTTGGGCTGGTTGCTGGGCGGAAGCTTATCTTTGGCCGCCTGGCTATCAACCGAGATTCTCAATCCGGACGAGAGCGAGCTTAAAAAACGCAGTTTGCAGGTGGCCGCTCTAGTTGCCGTGGGAATTGGTTTTGGCACTTTGACTTTGCTTTTCCTAGCACCGGTGTGGATGAAACTGGTGCATCTGGCACTGGCTCATAGTATCTGGGTTTTTCTGCTTTTCTGGATTCGAGCGCTTCGTTACCGAGCGTCGGGTATCAACTCTCCACTCAAAATCAATCCTGTGACCAGTTGAACTTTTTCGTTGATGTCATTTGTCTCTAAAATCAGTTGCTGCATGTCTTTGTCTTCGACAAGATAAGAAGCAAAACATCCAATCACTTCTTCGGCTGAGCGGATATTGCGTAAGAACTGTTGCCTGTTCTCCGCCTCTGGGATGTTTTGATGGATCCACTGGATCAAGACTTTATTAATTGTGATCAGCTTTGCCGAGGCCTCATCCTGCAGCAAATGATTCTCAGAAATGACCTCTCCTTCGCAAACTAAATAAGGTTTCCCTTTGTTGAGAACTTTTCCCAAATGGACTTTCCCTCGACCTTGAAGAATAATCAGTTGGGAGCCGTCTTCGCGCTTTTCCAGCAACAGTGGCTCACCAAAGCCAGCGATCTGGCGCACAAAGCTGAGAGGCTGGTTGAAGTAGACTTTGGCTTCCGACTCTGCATGGTCGACGTAGGCCAAAGCAATCGGACAGCC
>JAYTZS010000169.1:0-4741 GCA_043741885.1 Bdellovibrio sp.
GAAATTTGTTTACCAAGATTCTTCCAGAGTTGGTGTGATTTTGCCCAAGTTATAAAAAAGTTTTCCCAACCTGGATAACTGATAATTCGAAGCTTGTGACCGCATCCAAGAGCTAGAATTTGGATACTTGTGCACAAACTTTTTCGACTGCAGCGAGAAGTTTGTACCGATTATAAGGTTTGGTAATCCAAGCTGTGACACCAATTTTTTTGCCGTAAGCTTTCATATCCACGCTGGCATCGGTCGTTAACATAAATATTTTTACATCTTTATATTTTTCGTTCTGGCGAATTTTTGTACACATGGAGAGACCGTCTAGATTGGGCATATTTACATCACAAATAATCAGCTCAACTTTTGGACTTTGGGCCATTTTTTCTAAACCATCCAAACCATCACAAGCTTCATATACAACATGGTCAGGCCCAGCCAAATCTTTTTTGAGCTGAGTTCGTAATGTTTCAGAGTCATCAACTACTAGGATATGGGCCATTTCTATCAGTGTCCTTGATAAAGCTAAAAAAGTTAAGAGCAACTTGCTCGAACTGTACTTGAATAGCGTTAATATTGTATATCAGGAGTTAAGTGGTGGGAAGCTTGGGGCCGAGTGGCGTCCTCTACTGGAATTAGAATTTGCAATTTCGGAGGCGTCAAATTTGACCTGGACTTAGGCAGTCTTTTTGATCCAACTTGGAATAAACTGAGTCACGTCACGATCTTTCAAGCGCATCGTTTCCTGCTTTAAAATGACCAGTCTAGGTAAATGATCAGAAGTTAATCCCATTCTTTTTTAGAAAGTCTATAAATGAGACACATTGCCGAGTCACTCAGGCCGAATCGATAGCTACGCTTGTTGAGCCCATTTTACCAGATTCTCATTTGCCCTGCATAAAAATTAAATTCAAAACTGAAAAACCCACAATTTTTTTATCAATTGTGGGTTCTGTTTAACAAAATCTTTCTTAGGTCGAAATACAGCGCTCTGATTAAAGATTGTGTATAGTACCTTGTACAGAATATTTTTGGGTTTGTGGATCCATTGTAGACCATGTACCTGACATGACGGAGTTGGCTGAATCATATGTGAAGCTGGCCTTGAACGCAGTGTTATTAACTGATCCGCCGAGATTCACTTGGTAAACTTTTGCTCCTGCTCCAATCGTAATGTTGCTTGCAGTACCTGAAGTTGCATAGGTCTGCTGAGAATTTGATAAAGCGCACTCGCCAACAAGGTTGAATGAGGTATCTCCGTTGTCGTTTGATACTTGAAGTCCACAAGTTCCGCTCGATGCGCCAGAAAATGCTAGACGGTAAACCGGTCCCTGAGCCTGTGCCATTGCAGGTGCAGGTGCTGTAGGTCCTGATGCGGGTTGGCCGATGGCTGTTACAAACAAGGTAGGTGCTGGAGAATTAGAGTAGTACTGGGCGATGTTAGTTGAGCCAGTGGTCATAAGAATCGCACCTGTGCTGGGATTGAATTTCGCAAGGACGCTGTAACTGGATCCGTTTGGTCCAACCCCCTTCAGCTCAACATATTGGTAATCGGAACCTCGTGATTCCGAAATACCGGTCAAGGTAAACGCTCCACCATTGCACTTAGCAATTGCAATGGCCTGAAGACTTCCGGGCACAGCATTTTCTAGAATAGAACAAGTCGAACCATCTGAGAGCTTCATTTGAATTGAAACCGAGCTTGCCGTCGGAGCGGAAGAATTAGGAGGCAGAACAACAGAACTAGGTTCGGAATAGGTTGCATGCGAAGCGATCAAAGTGCCGGCACCACCAGAGGACATATTGACTCCTGTCACCGTCACATTGCTAACCGTGCGATTATTTAGATCCACGATTGCCCGAAGGTTTGCTGGGTTCCCAGCAAAGGAACCCAAACCTACCACCAATTGACAATTTGCTCCATTATTACAGCCATACATATTCCCTGTGGAATCGAATGAATCTCCCTTTGGACTTTGGCATTTTCCAACCACATTGTACATATAGCCAGGTGTCGCGACATTGACACCCATGCTAATTTCATAATTACAAGAGCCAGAGCCACTGCCGTCCGCCATCGTGTACGGCACGACGAGATTTCCACCGAGTTGGCTTGGCGTCCCTCTGTCTGAATTGGGATTCATTGCAACATCTGGTCGCTGTGCGAGAGCTTCTGAGCCACCAAAGGCAAAAGCTCCACTGGCGTTTTTACTAGAAAACTTTGGTTGAATTCCCAAAGCTGACGAAGATTGAGAATTAGCCCCCGAAAGTCCTTGAGAGTTAAATCCTTTCGAACAACCTGTTGCGAGCAAAGTAACCAATACTAGACAGCCTGCGATTTTTGTTTTCATGTATGTCCCCCGAATTAAAGTAACAGCAACGGTTGTGCCTATCGCAAAACTATTCTGTTCTTTCTGGGGAGATAAACGTTGTACACCTGTCAAAACATTTTATGACGTTTTTTAATGAGACGATTGGCTTGAATTTACAATTGGGAGCAACAGCAATGCTTTCTCGAGAGTTTCTTTCGTCTCATAATGAGAATCAGAATGCCTAGCGCATCTTAGCCGTTGACTAAAAATCTATGCTTACGAACAACCTTCGAAATTGTTTAACTCCCTAATGATTCTTCGCATCTTCCAATAGCAATCGGTGCTTCTTCTCATGGATAAACAATCCGCCAATGCAGACAGTGATCAGAGCCACAGCAATCGGGTACATCAATCCTGCATAAATATTTCCACTGCTGGCAACCAAGGCAGTTCCAATGAATGGGACTAGGCCGCCGAACACACCGTTGCCGATATGATATGGCAAGGACATTGAGGTGTAGCGAATGCGAGTGGGGAAAAGTTCAACTAGAAAGGCGGCGATAGGTCCATAAACCATCGTCACATAAAAAACCTGGACGAAAAGTAGGCCGATCAAAACGGGGATATTTGGATTCACTGCCGCTGCTGTTGGATTTGCTGGGTCCCATCCAGACACTGCCACCATTGCCATATAAATTGGATAATAAGTCAGAGCTGCAATCAGCATTCCGCTAAGCATGATTTTTTTACGGCCAATTTTATCAGAAAGGTGACCCCATACAATAAAAAATGGAGTGGCTAAAAGCAGGGCCACTGCGACAATAATATTTGTCACGACGAAGTCCACTTTCAGAACAGTTTGCAAAAAATAAAGCGCGTAGAATTGACCCGTGTACCAAACAACTCCTTGCCCTGCAGTCGCTCCAAACAACGCAAGCAAAACCATTTTCCGATTTTCTGGATTCAGAAAGCTATCACGGAGTGGACTTTTCGAAGCTTTGCCACTCGCTTTCATGGCAGTGAACATAGGAGATTCGTTCATTTTCCGTCGGATCAAATAAGAAAAAGTAACCAGAATGATCGAAAGTAAAAACGGCAAACGCCAGCCCCACTCTTTGAATGCTGATTCGCCCAAGCCCAAACGCGTGCTAAGAATCACTCCGAGAGAAACGAACAATCCCAAAGTGGCCGTGGTTTGAATAAAACTTGTGTAATAGCCCCGCCGATTGTCAGGACTGTGCTCGGCGACATAAGTGGCGGCTCCACCGTACTCGCCACCCAAGGCAAGACCTTGCAATAAACGCAGGACCAGCAAAAGCACCGGAGCTAAAAAGCCCACTTGCTCATACGTTGGAAGGACTCCAATCAAAGTTGTCGATAAGCCCATGATCATCAAAGTCATCATAAAAGCATATTTACGCCCGACCAAATCACCCAAGCGTCCAAAAATCAAGGCGCCGAATGGTCGAACCACGAAGCCAGTTGCAAAAGTAGCGAGAGTGCTTAACAAGGCGACGGTGTCATTGCCCTTAGGAAAGAAGTGAGAAGCAATGATGGTGGCCAAACTTCCAAAAATATAAAAGTCATACCATTCGATCAAAGTTCCAGCACTGGAGGCGCCGATCACCGTCCAAATTTTCTTCGTATCCACTGGGTTCTGCGATTGAGCCTGGGCCTGATCCATAAAAATCCCTTATTTAGAGTCGATGCTCTTGCGCTCATGTTGGCAGAAAATTTCCAAGATACAAAACAATTTTTTAAGATTTGAAGAAAGAATATGGCCAGAATAGAAATCGAAAAAAATCAACTGACCCGAGAGGAAATTTGCGAGGACCGAATCCAGATCCGAATCGGAGTTAACTCCTTTTCCGATAATCCCACAAAGTGCAAGGAGATCTTAAACAACGCGTTTCCCGGCATTGGTTCACAGCCCACAACTCGCAAGAGTGGCGGAGTGATTCCAACTTGTGAGAAAAAGTCGCTCTTCAATTTCAGCTTAAGACCCATTAGCACTGGGAGAGTCGATTGAACTTGCAAGCCCACTTCGGTCATTTCAACAATTTCCGTGGGCGCTTCCCAACTAGCGGAAGCTTTCGCCGAGCCCTTGGCGAAGCCTTCGGTGGTTCTCGGTCTTTTCGATAGTAGGCTATCAACCTTTGAAAGTAAGATATCTGGATCGATCGGCTTAATCAGATAATCGTCGGCTCCGCTCATAATGCCTTTTTCGACATCTTTTCTTTCCCGTCGGCCCGTCACAAGAAGAATTGGTAACAAGAGGAAATTTGGAAGGCTTCGCAAAGTTCGGATGAAATCAAACCCGGAGATTCCTCCCGGCATCATAACATCTGAAATGACCAAATCGAAATGTTCGCTTTTCAGTTTTTCCATGGCATCTCGGGGCTCAGCACTGTGAATCGCCATGTAGCCTTTGGATGTGA
>JAYTZS010000170.1:0-4733 GCA_043741885.1 Bdellovibrio sp.
GATAAAAATACAAGGCTAAGTCAGACCTTAAGATCTGAAATCAAAAGGAGCTCCAAATGGCAATGCATGCTGTAAGCGATGGCACCGGGTTTGAAATGAATTATGAGGTGATTCCAGGGATTCTGCCTCAGAACACTTTGTTTATTCACGGCAATCTGGCTTCAAACCGTTGGTGGTATCCGGCTGAAAAAGAATGGTCCCGCAAAGCCAAAGGCCAAAACCTTCCGGGCATGATGATTTTAGCTGAGTTCCGCGGATGTGGCCAAAGCATGGCGCCTCGGGATGAAGCCGAAATAAATATGCACCGTTTCGCGGATGACTACATTTCATTGGTTGAAAAATTGAATTTAGCGCCTTTGAATTTGGTGGGGCACTCCACCGGTGGTTTAATTGTCACTTTGATGCTAGCTAAAGCACCGCAACTATTCCAAAAGGCAGTTCTTCTAGATCCTGTCGGAGCTAAGGGAGTCAAATTTGATGACTCGATGAACACAGCTTTTGAACAAATGAAAGTCGATAAAGATCTAGTTGCCCTGGTTATGGCCTCTACGATTCATAATAATGATCCAACATCCGATTTCTTTCGCCAAATTGTGGTCGAAGATGCCTTCCAAGCTGTTCGAACTGTAGGTGCTGGGGTCGTTAAGTCTCTCAGTGATTTTAATATCGAGCATGAGTGCTCAAAAGTTGCGCACCCGGTTTTGGTGTTGCATGGAGAACACGATCAACTTTTGCCAATGGCGGATTCCCAAGCACTGGCAGATTTGATGACCAACGCCCGTTTCGCAGTGGTTCCTGGACAAGGACATTGCACAAATGCCGAGAACCCTAAATTGTTCACTGAAACCGTAGATCAGTTTTTTCTGAACTCATAAGTTATTATTCGAAGCTCTGGCCAAATCACGGACCTGGCTATTCAACGGCATACAGGATCTTTCTAATTTGAGTGGGTGTTTTGTGAAGCTCCTGTTTTCGATCGAAGCGAGATTGGTCTGCATAAGTCGCGAGCCTGGTCAGTGCGTTATTGAGATGAGTTGGCGCGACTTTGCTTGTGCTTGAGTACAAGCCCAAGTCCTCAAAAAGGGATGGTTCACCACATTTTGGGCGAGTTGGTGACCGTTACCTTTGTAAGCAACATGTTGAAAACAAGTCGGTTTTTATGTTATCATTTGAACGTTATTAAGAGGAAAATCTTCTCCGGATCTATCCTGGAAGGTCCACCGTAAGTTCGTGCAAGCATCCTGACCCATCCCCCATTTTTAGGACTTGGGGCTTGTACTCAAGCACAAGTAAAGTCGCGCCACTCATTCCATTATTGCACTGGCTAGGCTCGCGACTTATGCAGACCAATCTGTCTTTGATCGAAAACAGGAGCTTCACAAAATACCCACATAAAGAAGAAAGAGGACAGCATACAACAAATTCAATTTCGCAATCTGTCATAGGGCAACAGGGAGTCGTCTTTCTTGCCCAATTTTTTGTTTTCCATTAAGTTTGTGTCAGTTCAACAAAGTAGCTGTCCGTTCACTCTCAGAAAAAACTTTGAGAAGACACCTTAACAGTTGGCAATTTCGCAATCTGTCGCTGCTTGCCTCAGCTTGCCCGATTACGAGGAGATCTGTCGCCTATGTCTGACAACCGAGAACAATACAATCATGGTGGAATGGTCGCTTTTCTTTTTTCGATGGCCTTCGTCTTCGCATTTTTTATTTATATTGTAGCCATCCATCCTGGAGTCGACCTCAAGGAGAACATTCAAACCCCCGCGCCGGTTTCAGAACAGCCCTTGGCTGAAGCTGATGTCGATGTTTCAAAAGTCAGTGAGCCTTGGGTTGTTAACGATGATATGGTCAAGCATGGGAAAAAACTTTTCGCGCAAAACTGTGCTATGTGCCATGGCTCTGCCGGATTGGGTGATGGGCCTGCCGGGCAAGCCCTGGTACCAAAACCACGAAATCTTGTTGAGGGACCCTGGAAAAAGGGCGGCGGTTTTATTGGATGGTACACTGTTCTTCTAGAGGGGATTCCTGGTAGCTCCATGGCTTCATGGGCTCAGCTAAAGCCGGTTGACCGCTGGTCGTTGGTTCAATTTATCAACTCAATCACCAAAGCAAAAGTCGGCGAAGATCCAGCTAAAGTGGCTGAATATGCGAAAAAATCGAAATAAAATATGGAAATGGGTTCTTTCAAACATTTTTTTATCTCAGTTCTGGCGGTAGGCGCTTTTCTTGCTCCTTCAATGGGCAATGCCCTGTCGCCTGAAGAGGGAAAAATGGTTTCCAGTGAGACTCCGAGAGAGCTTAAAGACATTGGGATTTTTGAAAAACTTGGATCCAATGTAGATCGCAATTTGAAATTTAAAAATGAGCTGGGAGAGACTGTTACTTTAGGAAGTTTCTACGATGGAACTCGGCCCGTGGTGATCAGTCCTGTTTATTTCGCCTGCCCAGGACTTTGCAATTTTCATTTGAATGGAGTGATCGATTCTTTGAAAACCATCCAATGGAGTGCCGGTGATCAGTTTCAATATTTAGCGATTAGTTTTGATCCTAAGGAAACTCCCGATTTGGCCTTGAAGAAAAAAGCGGCCTACATGAAATCTTATGGGAGACCTGGCAGTGAAAACGGGTGGCATTTTTTGACTGGTGATGCAGAAACGATTCGTCAATTAACGGAGCAGCTGGGATTTAAATACAAGTGGAATGAAGAATCAAAAGAATGGGCGCATGCATCCGCTGCGATTGTGACCACTCCTCAAGGAAAAATTTCTCGATACCTCATGGGGATTTTGATCGAAGGCCAAACTTTTAAGTTGGCACTTAATGAAGCGGCCAATGGCCACATTGGAACATTGGTCGATCGAATGATTTGGTACTGTTTTCATTATGATCCCCATCAAAGTAAATACACTCTCTATGCAGCTAATGTGATGAAGGCTGGAGCCGTTCTAGTTGTTTTGATGTTGGCCGGATTGGTGTTGCCAGTGTGGGTTCGTTCTCGGAGAGAACAAACATAAAAGAAGTTGCAGCGAAGTGAGTGAGGAGACTGCTCAATGACGTGGACGATGATGTTATCTGAAAGTGCAATGGCCGGCGGCTCGTTTATGCCTCCAGTAGGTTCGGAAGTGGCTGGCCAAGTCGATAATTTGTATTCTTTCTTGCTTTGGACAAGCCTCATTGGCTGCGCCATTTTGCTCGGTGGAATGATTTTTTTCGTTGTGAAATACCGACGTAAAACAGACACGGATAAAACTCCGTATATTAGCCACAATACCTTTTTGGAATTTCTTTGGTCATTCATTCCTTTGGTTCTCTTCCTGGCTGTGTTTGCCTGGGGCTGGATCATTTATCATGAAATGCGAACGGCTCCTGACAATGCTCTCGAAGTTCATGTGTTTGGCCGTCAATGGTCTTGGGAATTTGTTTACAAGAGTGGCAAAACTGTCGGAAACGAATTCTACGTCCCGGTCAATACTCCGATCAAATTGATCATGACTTCGAGAGACGTGATCCACTCTTTCTACGTGCCTTCTTTGCGAGTGAAACAAGATGCAGTTCCTGGAAGATACACCATGATCTCTTTTAATTCTGATACGACCGGTGATTTTCAGGTTTTTTGCGCTGAGTACTGTGGAACAGGTCACTCGGCAATGATGGCAAAAATGCATGTTGTACCTCAAGCCGATTATGAAAAGTGGCTGGCCGAAAATGATGAGGGCTTGAGTTTAGCTGACAAGGGTAAAAAACTTTACAGCGACAAAGGTTGCGTGGCCTGCCACACGATTGATGGTTCACCTAAAATCGGCCCTTCGTGGAAGGGAATCTGGGGACAGAAAGATCATGAGATGGAAGGCGGTTTCAAAGTCGGAGTCGATGAAAATTACATTCGTGAATCAATTCTGAATCCCAATGCGAAAATCGTAAAAAGTTTCCCGAAGGGCGTTATGCCGACATTTCAAGGTGTCCTGAACGAAGATCAAGTCAATGCGTTGATCGAATTTATCAAGAGTCTCAAGTAGGAGCTAAAAGTGGAAAACAGTGCGAGCGACAAAAATTATATCAACGAGTACCCAGGGATTTGGTCTTGGCTGACAAGCCTCGATCACAAACGGATCGGACTGATGTACATGATCTCAGTTCTAACGTTTTTCCTCATTGGTGGAATCATGGCTATGTTGTTAAGAGCTGAGCTCTTTGCAGCGGGACCAACTATATTTCAATCGGCCGATACTTACAATCAGGTGATGACGTACCACGGGGCCATTATGGTTTTTATGGTGATCATTCCTGGAATTCCGGCAATTCTAGGAAACTTTTTTTTGCCGCTGCATATCGGCGCAAAGGATGTGGCTTTCCCGCGGCTGAACTTACTGAGCTGGTACGTTTTTATGTTAGGTGCGGCGCTAGCAGTATCGACCTTCTTTACGACTAAAATTGATACCGGTTGGACGTTCTACACACCATACTCGATTAAAACTCAAACTGCTGTTGTCACCATGGTGATCGCTGCATTCATTATGGGAATGTCTTCTATTTTAACCGGCTTGAATTTTATTGTGACAGTTCACAAATTGCGCGCACCGGGAATGAGCATGTCGCGAATTCCGTTGTTTGTATGGGCTATCTATTCGACAGCGATCATCCAAGTCTTAGCAACTCCAGTTTTGGCAATTACTTTGTTATTGCTAGCGGCGGAGCGACTTTACGGAGTCGGCATCTTCAATCCAGAATTGG
>JAYTZS010000171.1:0-12875 GCA_043741885.1 Bdellovibrio sp.
AGCCACTTGATAAAGTTCTCAGGCAAAGTCTGGTATTCTGTATCGACTGCCTGGATGGGTTTAGTTTTGAATTCTGGAACTTTCTCTGATCGCCCTAAAAGCAGTCCTTTGATTGATCTCTTCCCAAGTGGCACTTGGACTCTCTGGCCGCGATGAAGTTGAGATTCTAATTCGGGTGGCGCTGTGTAGGTGAGAGCTTCATTGATCGGAGCATCTACAGCCACACTCCAAAACGAAGAAATCAACGGAACCTCTTGTAAAACTCGTCAACAAGAGGAGCCGCCGGCTGGTTGGTTAAGCCATCTGTTTTTTGTGGGCTGTGCAAAGCGAAATTAGCCCAGGCATCTTTTTCTTTGCCTTTTTCTTTGCCTTTGGCTGAGACGGACAGAGTTTGTATAGTGACCAAGTTTGTTCCCCAACGAACTGTTCTCAATCTTGGAAACATCAGACCTTTTGAAAAAGAACTGTAGCGTTCAGCTGAAACCTCAGCCTGAGATGGAAGGCGAAATTTTCGGATGACAAACTGCTCTTGCTCAATCCAAAATCCTGGATTCAAAGTGTCTTTTTCTGTCTGTTTATCGAGAGGATTCAGATTTCCAAAAGCGTAATTGATGACTCCACCCGTGCGGCTTAAGCGAACGAAACTTTCGGGCGAAGGCTCATAAACTTTGATATTTCTGATAGTCTTTTTTGCCATCACTGCAGCTGGAACTAGGCCGAGCTGATTGAGCGTGCGCGCCAAAGATTCACTGGTTCGAAAGTGAAAGTAACGTTCGATAAAATCCTCAGTCATGCGTGAGCTTTTGCCTGCCTGAATTCGATTTCCATTGCTCCACTGAATAGAAAAAGACACTTGGTCTTTCAATTCCTTTGCACCTGTGACGATCAATTTCATGTTGTTTTCGTTTTCAACCAGCCAAGTTTCCTTGAGAACAAGAATTTCGGGGCCATTGGGAAATTGCACTTCCTGTTCGATTTGATAAATTCCACTTCCCGAATTGTCCGCTGTTTTTTGCAAGATCAAACTTGTTTTTGGAAGAGCTGCCCCAGCAGTGCAACAAGTGAAGGAGACCCAAAGAAAAAGAAATTTCATCAGTTGGAACCTTTCAAGTGATCAGCAAGCTGCAAGAGATATTTTTTCAGATCGTCTTTAAGCTCTAGATGAGTCAGACCGATTTCGATATTGGCCTTCAAATATCCGAGCTTATCTCCAGCATCAAATCTTTGCGCCGTCAGAGCACTGGCGAACACACTTCCTTCTCTTGCCAACTCATTCATTGAGTCGGTCAATTGAATTTCTCCGCCCACTCCAGGAACAGCTGATTTGAGATACTGGAAAATATCCGGAGAAAAAACATATCGACCCGGCAAGGCCCAGCGGCTGGGGGCTTTGGCGAGCTTTGGCTTTTCAACAAATCCCTTAACCTTGAAATAGCCCCCACGAACCATTTCTACATCAGCGATTCCGTATTTGGAAACTTCAGAATCTGAAACTTCCATGACAGAAACAGTAGAGCATTCGGTTTCCTCGTAAAGATAAGCTAAGTTTGCAACTGTCGATGGCTCGCCTTCTGGAGAGACGGTAATTTCATCGCCAAGTAAAATAGCAAAAGGGGAGTTGCCTAACACTTTCTCTGCACACAAAACAGCATGCCCTAAACCGAGCGGATGTTTTTGCCGAATGCTGATAATGTTTGCCATCTCACGGATTTTAATCAACCGCTCAAGTAAATTAATTTTACCGTCTTTTAAAAGCTTGTCTTCCAGTTCATAGGAGGTATCGAAAAAATCTTCGATGGCTGTTTTGCCGCGGCCCTGGATCAGGACGATATCCTCGATGCCAGCTTTCACTGCTTCTTCAACCACATAGAAAATGATGGGAGCGTCAACAATGGTTAACATTTCTTTGGGAACGGACTTGGTCGCAGGAAGAAATCTTGTTCCTAGACCTGCAGCTGGAATGATTGCTTTTGTAACTCTTGCCATAGTTTGCTGTTGTCTCAAAACCTTCGTCTTGAGACAAGCCTAAAGATCTGTCTCAGTTTGAGATGAAGGTCGGCGTGGGTGATGATTCTTTGGCTCTGAATGTCAGCATCTGATATTCTCAGAATGATCAGGTGAGACAAAGCTTGGTTTCGGCTGATGGGGGAAAAATGCGTCGTCTCGGGATTAGTTTCATAATTGTGCTTGTTGTCGGTCTGTTTTATCAAAACTGCGGCAAATCAGGTTTTGAAAATACTGATCTTTCCAGTCAGTTGATTGTTCCGGGCAGCGCTCAAACCACAAAAGATCCAAAACTCGCTACTTTGCCTTTTCCCTATGAAGTTTCAGTAAATCAAATCGCTCACATGAGTTGTGTCATGCCTCAAAGCTCGACTCCGTTTATTACCTACTTTTCATGGGCTGTAGGGGCCTATGACAATCCTAGTGACGTTGCCTCGTCCCGTTTGAATATCCGCACGGCTGGATTGAAACTCAGTCCCAATTTTCAAACTCAATTTGATCAAGTTGCTTTGAATTACAATCCAAGCATTCGAAATACGAAGCTCAAAGAAGCTTTGTTGGGACTTCCGTCGATTGCCAACAATCAATTGCAACTATCTTTTCGCAAAACCAATATCGTACGAACGGAGTTGATGGCAGTTCCAGGAGGAGTTTCTCCGGTTGTCAATTTTCTTCCGGTGCTTTCAACAGATGCGATCGCTGATTCTTTTGTTCTGGCTCCTCAAGCCAGCCTCAATTATTTCACAAATGTAGCAGATTACTCTCAGCGACCTTTGGAAGCGAAATTGAGAATCGGCGCCGAAAATGCAATCACTCAGGCTGCTTTGAATGCAAACTATGATTCTAGCCAATTAACAATTGGATATGCGCCAGTCGCAATCGGAACCGCAAGTGCCTCGGCTCCACTGGTAGGTCCTGGAACTGATTCACGCTTGGCTTATGGAAAAGGATTTCGAGTTCATTTCGGAGTGAACAACCCGCATCAAGGAACCACTCAGTATCCTTCGACGGATTCACTGGCATTTGTCGGAGAGACAGATTTAGAAACTGGAAATTCAGCACCTGTGAGCTGGGATTGCAGTATCAAAATGAAAATTGTGAGAAACCAAGACAGAAGCAAAATGATTTACCGAGCGAATCATTTCAATTTAGTGAATGGAACATGCCCGACTCGGCCGCTCACTGGTCCGTTTTGTCGAATGCGTGGTATCGGAGACCAAAGCTATGGTTTGCCGGTCACGGCCTTTCCTGGATCGGTTTGCCCATCGGACCGAGATCAATTCAACGGCAGTTATTGCAATGAAAAATATTACGAGGCTTGCCCGCTAGAAGCATACTCGGCTGCTGATCAGAGCAAAAATCCTAATGCGATCAGTTATGATGAGGGACTCACTCATCCAAATCATCCCGATAGAGTTGCTATCTTGCATGCCTTGCGAAGATTCTTGCCGGCCGATCAGTGGGACATCAACGTGTCTCGGAGATGCATTGTACCCAAAGTGGATGACAACAGTTGCTATTCTTCGTCGCCGATTGTTTACGACGAGTACTTTTTCAACGGCCTCAGTGTGAATCCATCTCTCGGACTTTATGGTGGCTGTGGTGTGAATGGCCAGTATTCATGTGCTGCCTACTTAACCATGTGTGTAAGACGATAGAACTTGTGTAGTTCCAGTCTTCTATCGAATTCAGATTGGGTTGCATAAGTCGCGAACCTGTTCAGTGCTTTAGTCCAGATGAGTGGCGCGACTTTACTTGTGCTTGGGTACAAGCCGAAGTTCAAAAAAGTGTACCGGTCACCACGTTTTTAGGAATACCGAATACAGCTAGCATTGCTGCAATTAACGTGTTGGGAACGAGTCTGTTTGTTGATTTTTACTTCCATCGGAAAGCGCCACCGATCACAAACTCGGAAAAAAATTGACACCCTATCGACCTATTCAGAACTTGGGGTTGTACCCAAGCACAAGTAAAGTCGCGCCACTCATCTCATTCAAAGCCCTGACTAAGCTCGCGACTTATGCAACCCAATCTGAATTTGATCGAAAACTGAAGATACATAAAATACCCAGCCACACCTGATAGATCCCAGGCTATAACGAACAATCATGAACATTACTTGAACAATGAGAGAACTTTGCTAGCCTCTTAACACGGGGGCTATATGGCCAAAACTCTCAAATGTCTCGTCAAATACTCAATGCCTTTGCTCGTTCTGTTGGCTTTGCCAGTGGAGGCTTATGTTGGGTCGGTTTCCGCAGCCACTGGAGAAGCGGGGCGGGCTGCCGTTGAAGCCAGCGAATCTCCGTTTGGTAATCCAGCGGGACTACCTTTTTTAACTGGTTATTATTTTTCTGCCGGGTTCGGCGCTTCTCGACAGACCACATTGGGGACCGCTCAAGACATTGCTCTCAGTTTGACTGATAACATGAGAGACACCGTAGTGCCGACAGCTTTTTCTTACACTCAGCGAACGACAGTTGTTGAGGGAGCAAGTGAAAATGTTTTCCAGCGAGATTTGAAATTGTCCTTCGGAAATTTTTTGCGAGATGGTCTCGGATTTGGTTTGGCGGTGAATCATGAAGATGATCGGCTGCAGTCAGAGCATTTCACTCAGACCAATGTTCAAGCTGGATTTTTGTGGTCGTTAAATAAAGATTTCGGTGCTGCTGCTGTCTTCGAAAATATTCTTCCAGGGAGTGGCGCTGTTCCTGAAGTTTATCGATTAAAATCGACTACGGCTGTGGGCGGAAGTTACAACTACAAGCGCTTTGTGCGTGTGAAAGTGGATGTGATCACGGACTCGGGAAATAGTTTGGGCCATCCAGCACTGGCTGCGGGTATGGAGAACTACATGAATCGTTGGTTGGTGCTTCGTTGGGGTGTAGGTCGCAATAACGAAGCAAATTCCAACCTTTACACGGCGGGGTTGGGATTCATCGGGCCTAAGTTTGGAGTGAACTATGCATTTCAGACAAGTCCACAAAACGACAGTTTAAGTCGGCACTCGGTTGACTTGTCTGTGCCGGTTTGGTAGCTCTGCTGCCTTGCATACTGGAGGATTGAAATGGCATCTAAAACTCGTGCGACTGAATTGAAACGAATCCGACGTGATAAGAATCAAGGTAAGAAGCGCAAATCTGCAACAAATACCAAGGGTTCGACTCAATCTCAGAAAGATCTTTTCCAGGATTAATTCTGTGGTTCCTTCTTGGGTCTGCTTCGGACCGTCACAACGTCTACATCATTTTGACTGCTTTGCTCAAGTTATCCGCCAATTTGGCTGACTTGAGCTTTTTTAATTCTTAACGCAGGAATCTGCTGAGGTTCTCCTTTGAGACTCCACTGAAATGGAATTTCCACGAGACCCTCTTGTCCCGGTTTGAATTTCCATGACTTCAATGCTTTCAGAGTTTTCGCATCGAGAACCCTGTGCCCAGAACTTTGCAACATTTTGAAGTCAGAAATTGATCCCTCTTTAGAAACATAGGCAGAAAAAGAAACAACTCCCTGACGGCCTAGGCGTCGATCTTCGGCATCATACTGAGGCCGCGCATTTCCGGGAATCTGAGTGAGTTGCTCAATGCTCCGAATTTCGCCAACGCCTTGATCGGATTCAGGTCGAGTGGACGATCCGGAAATGGAACTCGTCGCTGGTACGGAGGCTGTCACCGATTCGACTTGCTTTGCTTGGCTGGTTTTAGAGTCTGGTGTTGAATCGGCTTTTGAATCTGCAGAATCTTCCGAAGGAAAGTCATTTTCAACTCGGAGAGCTGCAATCGCGGCTGCCTCTTTTGCTGCCTGGACCTCCTGCTCTTGCAATTGTTTTTCAGTGGCCTGATTCATTTCTTCAGAAGCTGTGGCGGCGGCCTCTGCAGTCGCAGGTTGGTCAGGCTTCGCCTCTGCCTGGTGAGCCATGGCAGCAACTGGCTGAGCTTTGTCAGGAGCACCAGTTGGAACTTCGGCCTGTGGGTTGTCGGCAGGTTCTCCAGTTGTTACGGGAGTCTCTTCAGCAAGCGCGGCCGCCGGTGGCGTCGGTTGTGCTCGTGATGCCGGCGGATTGGATGCTACTGGATTTGATTTCACGGCTATTGAAGATTTTGCGGCAACTGGAGATTGGGATTTTCTTGCAGAAATAACAGGAGACTGGGCCGCGGGATTAGGCGCAGGAACAGTCTGCTGAGCCACGGGAGGGGTTGGGGCCGTCGGAGTTTTTTCAGATTTTTCCTCTGCATCTGGCGCTTTAGAAGGAGGCGAGACTTCGGTAGCGAATGCCGCCGGAGGAGAAACTTGGCTCTCGTTTATGTTTGAGATATCCACTGCGGTTGAATCGATCTTTTTCTCATTCGACGCAGGCACGATCATCACTCCAGCAGCAAGTGCCAGATGAGTTAGAACCGAGAGAGTCAAAAAAGCAACCGAGCGAGTGTTAGACCGAGAATTCATAAAGCCTCCGCGAAGAAATGATTTACAAGTTCCGCGCCGACAACGAGAGCTCTCAGTTGTATTCCAGAACTCAAAGGCAGCAAAAAATTCACGATCGAACAAAAAACGACGCTGAAAATTTTCCCTTTTCTCGAAAAAGGGAACCAGTCACCAACTCGCCTCAAACGTGGTGGCCGCTACCCTTTTTAAGGACTTGGGCTTGAACTCAAGACCAAGTAAAGTCGCGCCTACTCATTCCACTATTGAACGGGCCCGACTCGCGACTTATGCAGACCTGTCTCGCTCCGATTGACAAGCGAGGCTACACAAAATACCCACTGATCAACGAAAAATCCTCCAAGATGCCGTTAAGTCTTTGCAGCTCAATTTGCTTGTGAGGTCACTACCACCGGAACAATTCCCACTCACCACTAGAAAGCCCACGCCGTCTACTTTTCCGATAAGGCACTTTGCCAATCGCTTCCAATTCATTGAGCCAAATATAATCTTTCACAATCTTATAAGCCTTCCACCCCCGCACCACTCGCGAAAAAGGCCTGTGCTTCCAAAGCCCGGTGCCTCTCTGTGGCTTGGCTTTGGGGGTACCGGTCACGCTGTTTTTCGTCCTGCAATTGGCTACGTGGATGGCGTGTGAATTCTTCGCGCTCAGATGCCCCTCGAGCTTGAATCTTTGAGCGATTTGCCCAGCCGTGACTCGAAAGAAGTGATGAAAGTGCGAGCGCCTGGAAGCTCTGACCAGCAAATGGCAGTGATCATTCTGAATTGAAATCTGCTCGATTTTCACAAAGAACTTTCGCGAGTATTGATGAATGATCTTAAGCGCCAAGCCTTGAGTTTGAGAGGATCTGAGGCCAAATCGGAGCTTGGAGCGATCGACTTTGAACACCACATGAATCGGCTCTCTGGAGGAAAGTGCTCGAGCTCCACGTCCCGCTCTTTTCTGACGGAGAGTTCCACCATGACAGAGGGAGTGCTTCCACTCAGATTTGAAAAAGCTTTGTTGGCTGTGACCGGTACCCATGGGGGTTTTCAAAGTGCAAGAAAAGTGGGAGGGAGAAGGCTGGTACGGGATTTATGGGCTCGAAAGTGTCCGCGGTACGGAGGTGTGCTGCCTCCGTTAGTGAGCGTTACTTGTCTGACTGCCAGTTAAGCTATCGTCAACTAGCATATTTGTTATTTAGGGGCTATCGAGAATTCGATTATGTTAGACCGACCATGTCTGTGGGGACTTCCCCTCTAGCTATGGATTGGGCTAGATTGCTGTGGTCGGTGTGTCCAATCCATTTGGAGACTTCGTTCCAGGGTTGTGGATCTGGGTTGGGGATGGATTCGGATTTCATTTCGAGGATTCGATTGTAGGTATTTTCGAGGTCGGATTTTTTGAGGACTCCGTCTGTTAATGCTTTTGCAATTCCCTCGATGGCTCGTGGTGGTGATTCCGGTTCATTGCAGTATAAAACCAAATCTGCACCGGCTTGGAGTGCTCGAACTGGAATTTTTTCGCGGTCGTAGTGGCTTGCCAAAGCTTTCATGTCGAGGTCGTCAGTGATGATCAAGCCTTGGTAGCGCATTTCGCCGCGGAGAATCTGTTTGAGAAAAATTTCTGACAAAGTGACTGGCCAGTCGGGATCAATTTTTGGGAAGCGAATGTGAGCTGTCATCAACATGTCTAGGCGAGATTTGAAAGCTTTTTTGAAAGGTACCAGTTCGACTCTATCTAAACGCTGGCGATCGGCTTGCTCAACAGGGAGGTCAAAGTGGGAATCAAGCACGGTGTCACCGTGACCAGGAAAGTGTTTCGCACACGCGATCACTTCGGACTTCATGTAGCCGCGAATCAGAGCTGAGGTGTGTTTTGCTACCATTTCTGGATCCGAGCTAACGGCTCGGTCGCCGATCACTGTGTTTTTGGGATTGGTGAACACATCAATACAAGGTGCAAAATCCAAATTGATTCCGACGGCTTTCAATTCTTGGCCCATAGCTTTGGCGAAATTGAAAGAAACGGTGGGAGCATCCAAATCGCCTAACTTTTTAAGCGGTGGCCATTCGGTGAAAGGAGCTTTGAGGCGTGCGACTCGGCCACCTTCCATATCGATGGCAGTGTACAAAGGGGCTTTCTCAATTGTTTGATGGCGCAAACTTTGAATTTCGGCACACAGATCGTGAACTTGTTTGGGTTCAGCGACGTTTCGAGAAAAAAGGACGACTCCGCTGATATTATTTTGCACGATGAATTTTTTTTCTTCGGCTGTGAGAGCATGGCCAGAAACTCCGATCAGAACGTGCTGGCCAATGAGCTGTTGGATGGAATTCATAAATTATTCTCCTGTCTTCGGAGCGGGGGTTTCGATGTTGGTGTCTGGTGAGCCTTTAACTTGGATGCCTTTGCCTGAAGGGATGCCTTGCTGTTTGTTAGGAGGCGGAACGGCTTTCACTGGCGGCGCCGGCTGCGACTGAGCTCGCTTTGAAATCTCATTGATTTGGCCAGTCGGAACTTCACCAAATAAAGTTCGTAAAGTTGGCGCTGAAATTGGAAAAGCAGCAGTAGCCTCGCTGGGCTTTGCCACCAATTCAGTTGCAATTCCTTGCACCGGCGATTTCGTTGAGAAGACTTCTCCGTGGTCGTTAACCAAGCTGATGAATTTGGTGCCTTTGAATTCATTTAAAATTTTGAAAACTTTAATTCCCTGGTAGTCCTCTTGATCTTTGATTGCATAAACACCTCTAGAAACTGTGCCATCCTCTTCAGCCACAGCTTGAAAAGGATGGGTTGAGTCGATTTTTATTCCTTCAGGACTTTTCAAAATCAAGTAAGCCAAAAATGAACTGAGGAAAATCCCTTTGGGAATGTCTCTGACAATTTTTTCTATTTTTCCAGCATTTTTGACAGTTGCTAAAATTTTGCCTTTTTCAAATTTAGCGTCGATTATTTTGACTTGGTTCCCGACCAGCGTTGTGTACTGGTAAGACACAGGTCGCATGTCGTCAGTTGCATAGGCTTTTAGACTTTCTGTGAGGTTTCCGCCAAATTCATTTGTTTTCAAATAAGTGGTAGCGATGAACTCTTTCTTTTTGTTGTCATATTCGTATCTTGCAATTGAGTATCCAATATGGACTCCGCCAGAAAGAACTTTTGAGTAACCTTCAAACAAAACTTCAGCTCGAACTGCGTGGCCAATCAAAGCAATAGAGACGCCAATCAAAAACGAGAGCACTAAGAAAATTTTCTTTAAGACCATGGTCGGGAGTCCTTTCACGACAAGAGACCTTTGATTTTCACCTTGCTAGCAGTGGAGAGTCAAAGTCTTTGGAGTCGAGGATTTCAACCTCACAGTAGCCAATTTCTTTTTCTCGAGGGAAAATAGGAGCAGGTGAAAAAAATCTCTCAACCGATTCAAAATTCCATTCGGAATCCCGTGCAGAGTTCTAGGGTACACCCCATTCAGAATTCCGTTTTGAATTCCAAAGGTCAAGTTGCGATCTTCGTGGCCCTGATCTTTCAAGTGCTCTTCGTGTTTTTTGCAATGATTGTGAATGTTGGACTGGTCGTGCATCATAAAATCAATTTGCAAAACTCTGTCGACATCGCAGCCTATTACGGAGCTATGAAACAAGCCGAGATGATGAATGCCATTGGACATGTGAATTATCAGATTCGGCAAGCTTACAAGCTCATGGCTTTTCGCTACCGAGTTCTAGGTGGGGCCGGGGCGCTTCGGCAAAGTCCTCCTGGATTTCCCTTAGATCCAAACTCTAAATCAATTTTGCGAGATGCCGATCAGGCGCCTCCCTATGAGTCTTCGTTCTGTTTGACCTACACTCCCTTAAGCATGGTTACAACTAGCGAAAGTTACTGTCAGTCGACGGGACCGATGAAAGTTCCACTGCCGGGAGTGCCCAATTTATTTACCAGCATTGGCAGCATCTTTTTCGCATTTCAAAATACTTTGGCTGCAGCGGCCACCAATTTTCAAAATCTGGCACGGCAGAGTTGCAGTGTTTATATGGGTTGGAATTGGATTTATTTTGCCAAGCTTGTCGGGGCTTACAAAGAAGATATCCGCAATCGACGAAAACTGATTTTGGGTTTGGCCAATGAAATCTCGCAAGAGTTTCCTAAAGACATTCAGGGTGAGTCGATTCGAGAGGGCGTGTTTCACACCTTTGCTAACAACCTTTCCTATCCGAATCTGGAAAGTATAAAAACAGCTTATGGCGCCGGAGATGGGACTGGTTCCGCTAACAAAAATGTAAAGTTTGAGTATATCAATTCACTGGCGATCGGCCGCTGCAAAGGAACTCCCTCGAAAGACCAGGCTCCGGGCTGGCTCAAAGAAATTTATGTGTCACCTGCCTACCGAGTGACCGACGGAGTCTGCACTGGGACTGAAATTTCGTTTGATCCAACAAATATGAATATCAATTCAGCTGTTGTCGCTCCTCAACATGCTCAGCAAGTCGACCCGGTTCATGCTCCCGAGTTGGCGCAGCTGATCAGTGAACCTGGATTGGCTCCTGGAAATCCAGTGTTGCTTTATCGGACGATGGTTGGTTACGAGAAGGATCCATGGTGTGTGGCGTACACGGGAGTCTCGGCGACGGCGACTCCCAAAATTCCGTTTTCACCTTTTGGTGATGTGAAAATTCAAGCTCGAGCTTTTGCGAAACCCTTCGGCGGTCGAATAGGTCCCTGGTATGGAACCAAATGGCCATGGGGAAAGCCGCAATCCGATGCGAGTTCCAACGATCTGACGGACAAATTGCTTCCAGCGCGAGTGACTGATCAAGTTCCAACAACCACAGAGAATCTTCCGGTGCTTCAAACAGCAAATCGTTTGTACATGAATCACTCGAGATATTTAGGCGACACCGTCGGCATCAACAGTGATTTAACCTTGTCGCAATTCGGCCGGGCAATTTATCAAACTCAAGTGCCCAGTCGAATCGACGTTCGCTGGTTTGAACAGCCGGTGGCTGAAAGTGATTTTGATAAAATCGACTCTCCAGGTGATCCTTTGGCTTGGAATCACCAAAATCAAACTGAACCACCACTTATGCGCAACATTGAAATTGCAGCCGTAGCTCCCGACCAGTTTGACACGGCCGAGTATTCCATCGACCCTGATTTCTACAGCAATTATCTGATCAAAATTCAAAAGGCTTATGGCAGTTCCTTCCAATTTGCTCTTAGAGGCGATTTAGGTTCTCGAATGAATGGCAAGATCGAGCAAAAAAGATTCAGCGTTCGAGATCAGATCTCAGTTCTCACTACAAAAAATATCGTTGATCAAACTGGTAAACTGACCTATTTCCTTTCCAACTTCGCCCAACTGCTGACTTCATGGCAGCAAGTAACCCCCGATCAATACAGCGGCGTCGATCTCACTCGTTTCGGAAAATGTGCGCAAGGAAAAGCAATCGATATGACTGATGACGAAAGCCATTTTGCTCCAGGCTCCTGTAAGGCTGGCGGGCGCACTGGCTATTCGGTGAAATTAGTCGATGGAAAATTTCTCAGGAACCAAGATTCCGTAACCGGGCAGGCTCAACAATATCAATTGGGTGGACCGCAAACCTCTGGCCAAATCGACAATCCACCACCGGTATCTTTCTAATTTAACTAATTTGAGTGAGAATTTTGTGGTGCTCGGATTCTCGATCAAGGGGGAATTGGTCTTCGTAAGTCGCGATCTTAGTCAGTGGGATATTGAGATGAGTGGGCGCGACTTTACTCGGGCGTGAGTACACGCCCAAGTTTTGGGATAGGGGTATTGGGCACTGCAGGTTTGGTGAGTTTGTGACCGGTACCTCTTGGCGAATAACTTCTAAACAGAAAATCGTCTGGTCTTTGGACAGCAATAGGGGGGTTCTTTTCGATCTGAACTGAGACATTGTCTCGAAATGAGAATCTGCAATTCCTGTGAAGTTTCCTCAAGATAACTCGACTAATGGCCGATAGACTGTGAGTGAGGGGTTGCATGTTTAAAAAATCCATTTTGATTTTTGCTGTGACGATGGGGTTCGCGAGTTTTGGTTTTTCTGTAGCCAAGGCAGCGGAGGATTCGACAACTCAGTCAGCTTCCGGGACCGCCGGAACTTCGCAAGCTGTGAGTACAGCTGTTAATCCTGATACACCACCTATGCCGGTCACACTCCTCCCGGAGCTTTCTTTCACTTCCCTTGCCCCACCTATAGCCGTAGCTGTGAAAAGTGCAGTGGACGCCGCAAATACCGCAATCGCCAGTTGCAATACAAAAAGCGGTACAGCAGCCAGTTTCTGTTTAGCCTCGTCGAGTCCTGCAATTCACAGCGGAATTCTGATGCTCGGAGGAATCATGTCTCTGGTAGGACCCTCAACAACCGTCTCGGAAAGTTGTGCAACCCAAAGTAAGGCAATGAGTGCGGCAAAGGTTGCCATGACC
>JAYTZS010000172.1:0-31260 GCA_043741885.1 Bdellovibrio sp.
ACAAAAAAATAGTCTTTCATTAGAAATGAAAATGCTGTTTTCAGAATTCAAATTGATTGGTTCGCAATAGGACCAATGTGCAAGCTTCTAGAACTTGAATTTTATATTTTTCAAGAGTTGTTTGCAGCTCTGGATTTTCACTTCCGGGGTTGAAAATCACTCGCTTTGGTTTCATCAGTAAAATCTCACTGCTTAACTTTTTCGAGATCTGAGCCCCTACGTACATCGTCAACGTGTCGACAGGTTCAACAATCTGCGAAAGAGATGCAAAGCAATCGACTCCCTCTAAGACTTTCAAATGAGGAGAGATCGGCAATGGGCGATGGCCGTATTGTTGAAGCATCAAAAAGGCTTTGTACGAATACCTTTCTGGTTTTTCCGACGCCCCCAAAATTGCAACTGTTTGAGACATTTTAGCTTTCCTTTCCAGCAAGTTGCATCCTAGCAAAGACCAGGTTAAGAATGGAATGAGATATGCTAAAAAATTATTTTATAGGTAAAGTCATACTGACTGTTATTTTCCTGACTTTTGTGGCCGTGATTTTATTTGCTAATTTGGATCCCCCTTCTAGTCACATCGACCATCGACTTCATGTGGATTACTCTGTGAAGGATGCCCAGTTTGCTCGAGCTTTGGAAAATCTTCTCAGCGCACCCGTGCTTTCGGGAAATAGTATCGAACCCTTGTACAACGGGGTCCAGATTTTTCCTGCGATGCTGAAATCAATCTCTCAAGCCCAGAAAACAATCACTTTGGAAGCTTTTATCTATTGGTCTGATCAAATAGGCCAAAAGTTTATCGAGGCTTTGGTGGAAAGAGCCAAAGCTCAGGTGCAGGTTCATGTTCTGGTCGACTGGCTCGGCAGCCGAGAAATGAGCGATCATGATATTCAGAAAATGAAAGCAGCTGGAATTGAAATTGAAGTTTATCATGCTTTGTCCTGGTCAAATCTCACTCGGATGAACAATCGGACGCATCGAAGAATTTTAGTGATTGACGGTGCCCTAGGCTACACCGGTGGGGTTGGAATCAATGATGATTGGGATGGAAACGCGGACTCCCCAAACCGTTGGAGAGATTCTCAATTTCGACTGAAGGGACCTATTGTCAGTTCCTTGCAAGGCATTTTTATGGACAACTGGCTAAAAATTTCGCCAGAAGTTCACCATGATCAAACTTATTTTCCAGCACAAAAGTCTGAAGGTGATATTCAGGCACAAATTTTTAAAAGTTCCCCCCAAGCTGGGAGTGAGACCGTCGAACTGATGTATTTGTTGGCCATCGCCGCGGCAAGAAAAAGCATTCGCTTAGAAAGCGCTTATTTTGTGCCCGATCGGACAACGATGGATGAACTTAAAAAAGCCCGGCAGCGTGGCGTCCAGATTCAAGTGATTGTTCCTGGACCTTTTGTTGACACTGAGCTAGCGAAAAATGCCTCCGAAGCATTATGGGGCGAGTTGCTCGGCCTGGGTGTCGAAATTTTCCGCTATTACCCGTCTCGTTTTCACTGCAAAGTCATGATCGTCGATGATTTTTTCGTGAGCCTTGGCTCGACGAATTTTGACGACAGATCCTTTCACTTGAATGATGAAGCCAACGTCAATGTGCTGAACACTGCTTTTGCGCAGTCACAGCAAGAAGCCTTCGATAAAGACAAGGCCAACTCTCTACCGGTCACTCTTCAAGAGTGGGAGAAGCGTACTTGGTATCAAAAATTGAAAGAAAAGATCTCTTTTCCTCTGAAAACTCAAATCTAGGTATGAAATTCGCAGCTGCTTTTTAAGTTAAACTGGATTTAGCTCTAACTAGGAGGAACTTATGGCAGCTGACAATGGTGGAAATGTTTCGATTCCTGGCTTTACTCAAGCGTCTGCAGGAGAAGCTTACGAGAATTCAGATGATGAAGCTCAGATTTTAGCAGATCAAGATCAAACGACTCCAGATGACAATTTGACTCGAGATGAGAACATGGGAGCTCCGAGTAATTCTTTAGAAGCTATGGAGGATGAACCGGGGGATTTTATGCGTGGAGAAGTCGATGTGAAAGAACAAATGGATCGAGCTGCCGATGCTATGGACTCCTCTATCCGCGGATTGCAAACTCAAGGGGACGAAGATAGCCCAAGAACAGAATTGGGTTCGGCATTTCGAAATACTCCCGGTGGTCTAGAGGAAGTTGAATTTAAAACTGACGAAGAATTAAAGATACGCGCCCGCAAGGGACATGCGCCGAATTCAACCAAGCATCGCTAAGTGTTGGCATTTAGAAATAAAAAAGCGGCGATTTTTGTCGCCGCTTTTTTTGCTTACGGACTTAACTTAAGAGAAAAGCCTAAGGCAAGTTGTATTCACGCTTAGCTTAATAGGCGCTTGCAGATTTCACATAAGAGTTGTTAGAACCAATTCCCCATTGAACAACCAGACCAAGATAATTGCTTGTCTGATTGCTTTGACCTACTTGAGTGTCAAATTTCAAACCCGCTCGGATCAGCTGATCATTCATCACTCGGAATTCTTTCATTCCGACCAAACCAATCATGGTTAGGAATTTATTTGAAGTTCCAAAGTCCCCACCATTTCCTATAAGAATATCAGCGACAGGTCCTAAAGTGTAGCGGTTGCCAAGATCGTACCGACCGTCCACACTCAAAAGTCCAACGATGGGTTGAGAGTCAGTTCCTCTGAGGTACTCTTTTTGAAAACCAATTCCAGCATCAGCTATCCAGTTCGAGTCGCCGAACATATAAGTGCCAATCAATTGGGCGTTCACTCCGTCGCCATCAGCTTCCGAATTTCCGCTTTGATCCAAGTGACCAAAGCCCAATCCCACAGAAGGAATAAACCCTTCATCGGAATGAGTCGTCGCATAGTGTGCACGAGCTGTGGACCTGCTATCCAGTGAAGAATTGTTGCCGGCTGCAAATGCAGAGCTTGCAAGCATCAGAACTGCAAATGTTGAAATAAATCCTTTGATCATGGTGGTCTCCTTTGGCTAGTTACTTCGAATCTAGCATTGTTGAATTTCAGTTTTGCAACCCAAGTGCCATGAATTCGAAGCTTTGAGACAAACAGGATTCATCTAAAATTAATTCTTTGGGAGGAGTTCCCCGCCAATTGGGGAGTTTTTTCTTTTTATGCAATTCAACAACATTCGTAGAAAAAAAAACGGATTTGGGTTACAAGTTTTGGCATGTTGCACATTCAGGGCCTCTCCAAACAATATGGCTCCAAAGTTTTATTTGAAAATGCCGATGCTCACCTCAGTCACCGCTCTCGGGTTGCTTTGATTGGCCCGAACGGGGCTGGCAAAAGTACTTTAATTAAAATTCTCATGGGTTTTGAAAGTGCGGACTTGGGACAAGTTTCTCGCGCCAAGCATCTGGCAATTGGTTATTTACCACAAGAATTACCAAAAATGTCAGGACGAACCATTCTTGAAGAAGTGTTGCGAATGGATGGTCGACGAGAAGAACTCTTGCAAGCCAAGCAAGAACTGGAAATTGCCTTTAGCGACAGCACCAGTGACGCCGCTCATGATCAGCAAAATCTAGAACGTTATGGTCGCCTGGTCGAGGAACTTGAAAATCTAGACGAGTATCGAATCGAATCCCGGGCGAAAGGAATTCTGGGCGGAATGGGATTCAAAAATTCGGATTTCGAAAGACGTCTCAGTGAATTTAGTGGAGGCTGGCTGATGCGAGTCGCCTTGTCGCGAATTTTACTGATGGATCCCGATCTGCTTTTATTAGATGAGCCGACCAACCACTTGGATCTTGAATCTCTGCTTTGGCTTGAAGAGTTTTTGCGCAGGAATCACGGAGCCATGCTGATCATCAGTCATGACACCGCTTTTCTCAATCGCACAGTGACGGAAGTTTTAGAAGTCGATCAACGGAGGCTTTGGAGCTACAAAGGAAATTTGGATGCATTCCAAATGCAGAAAGCCGAACGGTTGGCCGTCATGCGATCTCAGCAAGCAGGTCAACTGGCAAAAATTGCTGAAATCGAAGATTTTGTTTCTCGCTTTGGGGCAAAGGCAACCAAAGCTCGTCAGGCCCAAAGCAAACTCAAGCAGTTGGATAAAATTGAGCTGATTGAACTGCCAGAAGATCGTGCCACCGTGAGATTCGAGTTTCCACCGGCTCCGCACAGTGGAAAAGAAATTGTCTCAGTCATTGATGCTTCGGTTCAGTTTGGAGAGAAAGTTTTGTTCCGAGATTTGAATTGGACTTTGCGCAAAGGAACTCGAACGGCAATTGTCGGGGTCAACGGAGCCGGTAAAACCACTCTGCTCAAAGTTATCTCAGGTCACTTAAAGCCTACCCGAGGTCTCGTCAAATTGGGCTTTGAAGTGAAAGTTGGTTATTACTCTCAGATGCAAGCCGAAACTTTGAATATGAAAAACACAATTTCTCAGGAACTTGAATCGGCAGCGCCCGACATGCCGATTTCAAAAGTTCGTGGGATTGCCGGAGCATTTCTTTTTTCCGGCGATGCAGTTCACAAACGCTGCGAAGTGCTATCAGGAGGCGAAAAAGCAAGGGTCGCTCTTGCTAAACTTTTGCTCGCTCCCTCAAATTTTCTGATTCTAGATGAGCCAACAAACCATTTGGATGCCGAATCCAGAGCCGTTTTGCTGTCAGCTCTGCAAAGCTATTCGGGAACTTTGGTTCTGGTGTCCCATGACCGAGAATTTGTTGCACCTTTGGTGGATACTCTTTTAGAGATTGAACCTGCGCCCGATGGATCTATCGTCATTCATTCGACTTTAACTTATGAAGAGTATCTGGAGAGAAAATTAAAAGAAGCTTCAAATTCGATTTCACTTTCAGGAACTGACGAGAAAACCACCAAAAAAGAAAATTTTCAGGGAGCTTCGAATTCCACATCAGGCATTTCAAGCTCCAACCAAAAAAAAGGGCCTTCAAATAACCAGAAGAAAGCTTGGAGCAAAGAAAAGAATGATTTGGAAAAGCTCATTGAGACTTTGGAAAAAGACCAAACTGAAATGCGCTTGGAGCTTGCCAACCCTGAAACCTATGAAGACAAGACTCGATTTTATGGTCTGATTGAAAAACAAAAAACAATCGATTCTAGCTTAGAAAAAAGTTATTCTCGCTGGGAAGAAATCAGTCTGGCTCTCCAAGAGACTCCAGACTGATTCCAATTCATTGAAACAAAATCTATGGGCGAAAAAAATCTAAGGAAAAATCAAGTCAGAGAGGCAATATCGATGACGAATCGATAGCGCACATCTCCTGCGACCATTCTCTCATAAGCTTCGTTGATTTTTTGCACCGGGATCAGTTCGATGTCGGAACCCAAATTGTGTTGGCCACAAAAATTCAACATTTCTTGTGTCTCTTGAATTCCACCAATCAGAGAACCCGCCAAGCTTCGACGATTTCCAATCAAACTAAAGGCATGAACTGTGGAGGCTTTCGTCGGCACTCCGAGAAGCACCATGACTCCATCTCGCTTGAGAAGACTTAGATATTGATTCATATCTAATTCGATTGAGACCGTATTGATAATCAAATCAAAACTGCTTTTCAATTTATCAAAAGTATTTGGCTCTGAGGTCGAAAAAAAATAATCTGCGCCTAACCTTTTTCCATCATCTTTTTTCTTCATGGAGTGACTGAGAACAGAGACTTCTGCTCCCATCGCATGAGCAATCTTCACTCCCATATGTCCAAGACCACCCAAACCAACGATTGCCACTTTCTTTCCGGGCCCTGCTTTCCAGTGGTTCAGAGGCGAGTAGGTTGTAATACCAGCGCACAAAAGTGGTGCTGCTTTATCCAAAGGGATGTTGTCTGGAATTTTTAAAATGTACTTTTCGTCTACGACGATCGCCGTTGAATATCCACCGTAGGTTGGCGTGCCGTCTCTTTCTGTGCTGTTGTAAGTCCCGATCATTCCATTCTCACAATACTGTTCAAGACCGTCTTTGCACGAGCTGCATTCGCGGCATGAGTCGACAAAACAACCGACCCCTACTTTGTCACCAATTTTGAATTTAGTGACCTTGTCTCCGACAGATTTGACCAGTCCAACAATCTCGTGGCCAGGCACCATCGGGCATTTGGATCCTCCCCATTCATCTCGGACTTGATGGACATCTGAGTGACAAACTCCGCAAAATTTAATATCTATTTGAACGTCTTGCGGTTTCGGCTCTCGGCGTGAAATTTGAAATGCTGCTAAAGGGGCGTGAGCTTTTGATGCTGCATAAGCTTTTGTTTGAATCATGAAAACCTCCAAGCGTACCTTACACTGGACTTCATGATAACACGCATATGTTAAAGGAGAAATGTGATCTCGAACAGATAGACTCAGCTGGTGAACCTATTGTCTCACACGGACCCTTTGTGATGAACAATCGGCAAGAAATTACTCAAGCAATTCAAGACTACCAAGCTGGTAAATTCAAGTGAGGGCTTAAAACTAAAAAAACTGCAGAAGGATAAACCCTCTGCAGTTCCGTATTTCGTTTTCGTTTCCTTGAAAGAAACAAATCTTAATAATAATTCAGTTCAAATTAAGTCAAAGCTGTTCGGTGAGTTGCCATCCGGTAGATACCCAGAAGTACCATAGCTCCAACGATCGCTGCGATAAATCCTGCAGGTTCATTTTCGCCATACCAACCAGCGCTCTTACCGATAAAGTGAGCAACCGCAGCTCCAGCAACACCCAAAAGCATTGTGATAATAATTCCACCTGGATCTTTTCCTGGCATTAGGAATTTAGCTATCGCTCCAACGATCAAACCGATAATAAGTGCACCAATCATAAAATCCTCCATGCTCGTTTCGAGCGGTTGAGTGTCTGCTTTGACGGTGTATTTATGCTAATATCGGGCCAATTATTCTTTTTCAGGAACGAATAGCAACCAAGGTCGAGTAATGACTAAGATAAAGCCCCATTTTAATAGGCTGCCTAAGATAGATAGACGCACCTTTGAGGACAGGGATGCCAACAGAAGCGCCAAGCTAAAGGCGACGGATATATTCAAAAGACCAATTACTAAGATGCCAGACGCCGCGTTGAAAATGTCCCAAGCTTCCACACCATGACTCCACAGAAGGGGCAAAGATGTGGCAAAAGACCCGGTTGATAACGTCACGTGTCGAGCCTCTAAAGGAAGGCCTAGAAACTTCATCACAGGCGATGCAAATCCTAGCAGCAAACCAAGCGAAATATTAGCCGCCAGCGCATTTCCTTTGGTCCGGAAGGTTTCAGAAACGGCTGTCGTGCGTTTGCGCCCAAACCATTTGAGAAATTTTTGGTTGTGTAAAATGCGTTCTGGCACACGATGCAAAAGCACCCAATTTTCGAACCAGCCAGCGATGAGGCTGGAAAAAAATAAAAGAAACCCAGTGAAAACTGCAAACAACGGAGAGGGCCCTAAAATATCTGTCGAGTGCAAAACTGAAAAAGCATGTTCTTGGTCCATAGCTGGATGATCACTGATCAAAGCAATCCACGAAACTAGCAAACAAATTGGAAACACTGAACTGAGATTTCCCATCACGGCCACAAACTGAGTGCGCAAAAGGGCCACAACGGCTTTTCGAGATTCTCCCACGGAACGCTTGAGAGATTGAGCCAAAAAAGGTGCTGTCGCCGAAGGCTGCTTGGTTGCCAAAGTAAAGCCTGCAAACTGAAGTGCAACAAAACTGCTTGAGTAATTCAAGCTGTCAAAAAGCCCTCGGATCAACCCTTCCAACTTCAGATGCGCTATAAAAAATTTGATGAACACAGTGATCGAAGTGAGAGTTCCGCCTCCCAGTGCAGAATGAAACATCTGTCGAAACTGCTGCCAATTGAAAGTCACATAGTGTTCGCCAACATCAGAATTCCGCTGAACAATTCTTTGGGTTAGCAGGCTTAGGTTTTCAATGAAAAAGGATTTTAAGCTTCTCTGATGATGGATATCTAAAATCAGTTGAGATACGAAAAGCCGGATCTGCAGAGCCTTTTCCTGACTGGGATCGAGCAAATGCAAAAGGCTTGTCATGCGGTCAATTCGGCGTCTCTGAGTTTCTAATAGATAGACGAAATCAACTTTGACTCCACGAGATTCGATCTTTTCATATACTTTCAGACGGTCAGCTTCACACTGATTCAGCACCTTATAAACTTGCGGAGAAATAGCAGGCTTCTCTGGGGAAGCTTCCTCGACAGGATTTTGCAGTTGGAAGATTTGTTGCTGCAAAACGGACTCAGGCCAATCTGTTGGATGGTTCATTCGGTCCAAAATCGAATTGTGAATTGACATCGCCCCAGCTAACAATTGCGAACTGAGCACATAAAGAGATGACAAGAGGTCACGGCGGAGACTGGCCGCCAATTTCTGATCAGAGGTGAAGAGCTTTAAAAAATCACTCAGGACAGCTTCTTCAATTCCATCGACAAGAACGCTTTCCTCTTCGGTTGGAAACATTTCGAACAATAAAGTCGCCAAATTTTCAGTTAACGGGCTTTGTGGCAAAAAACTCTCTTGAAGTCGCTCTGAGAAATCTTGCAAAAAACTGGCGTGAGTGGACATTCCCACTCCCGTGAACAAGTGAATCGATGACATCTTCATCAAAAGCGACGACACAGTTTGGCGAAAATTATCAGCCCATTTCGGATTGCGATTGAAGATGTGCAAAAGATATTTGATACGAGCGGCATAGATCCGATCCCGAGGAATGGGGTGACTTTCCACATTTTTAGGCAGTCGAAGCCACTCTGAGACTTGGAGCAGCCATTGAACTTGCTCAGAGTAATCTTCTTCTGCCGTACTTCGGTTGAGCAAGGTGTCTAGATGAATCATCAGCCGACGTAAACATTAACCATGAAAAGCGTCAACTGATTGATTGCAGCATCACCGGTACCTTTTTTTGAAAACAAATGTCAGGATAGGCACATGTCGACTCATTCGAATGCACCAGAAATTTTAAAAGCAGTTCTGATCGGAATTCAACTTCCACAAACATCTATTCAAGATATGCAAAGCTCGCTTCAAGAGCTGACTCGCTTGGTGACGACGTTGGGATACCAAGTGATCGGGCAGGTCACACAACGCCGGGACTCGGAAAAAAATGCGACTTTGCTTGGTGACGGAAAATTACAAGAGCTTGCTTTGTGGACAGGAGGCACGGGAAAAGTGGCCCCCCTAGTTGAACACAAAAAAAGCAAAGCTGCCCTGAAATGGGAAGCAGAAGCCAATAACCTGTCCTCAGAGCTAACAGAAGAATCTGGTTCTGAATCTGGTATTGATTCAGATAGAATTCCTAAAGAAAAAGCCAAAATAGTGATCGTCGACTGCGATCTGACTCCTTCACAATTGCGAAATTTAGAAAGCGCCACTGGAGTGCAAGTCCTCGACCGCACAGGCATTATCATCGAAATATTCAGTCGTCATGCTAAAACCAAGGCAGCTCGGTTGCAGGTTGAGATTGCTCGTTTAACTTATGTTGCCCCTCGCTTGCGAGAAACTGGGGGAGGAACTGACCGTGGTGGCGGTGGAGTTGGCGGCAAAGGTTCTGGCGAAACCAGTCTTGAGCTGGATCGACGAAAAATTCGTGACCGAATCAAAGAATTAAAATCTGAACTTGCGGCGATTGGCAATGAGCACCAGGTGCGCCGAGCTCGACGAGAACAGGAAATTTCAGTCGCACTTGTTGGCTACACCAATGCCGGAAAATCCTCTTTGATGCGTGCGATGACAGGCAGTGAAGTACTGATTGCAGATAAACTATTTGCAACTTTAGACACAACAATCCGCCCGCTTTATCCTGAGACTCGGCCCAAAGTTCTCCTGTCAGATACAGTGGGATTTATTAAAAAATTACCACATGATCTGGTTGCTTCTTTTAAATCTACTTTGGATGAGGCTTTGCATGCCTCCTTACTGTTGTTTGTTGTTGATTGTTCGGATCCTTCCTTTCGTTCTCAACTGGAAGTGACTCGAACGGTGCTTGCCGAGGTGGGTGCCACGGAAGTCCCGAGCCTGTTGATCCTGAATAAGCGAGACAGACTTTCGGATGTGGAACTGGAAGATTTGAGAAAAGAATTTCCAGAGGCTGTTTTTCTCTCAACTAGGGACAAGGAAGATCTAAAAAAACTGCGCGATCAGATCATGGCATTTTTTGAAGAAGATATGACAGACCAAGATATTTTCATTCCCTTCACAGCTCAAGGTGTGATTGGAGACATTCGAGCTCGAATGCGGGTTTTGAGCGAAAGCTATGATGAAAACGGTGTGACGTTCAAAGTTCGTGCAACCGAAGACTGTATGGCTCCTATTCTTAAAAAGTTGGAACAGCAACGACATGGATAAAAAAAAGCTGATCGACCAAATCTGCTCACAGCTGGAAGCTGATCTGATCGCTCAGAAATCAGCTGCCAAAGCTACCTATGAGGCCGCCACAGGAGAAGAGAGCAAGCCTGAGAACGAATATGACACTCGGGCCTTGGAAGCTTCGTATCTTGCGGGAGCGCAAGCAAAAAGAGTCGGCGAAATTGAAGCTCAATTGACCATTTATAAATATTTAGAAATTAAAAATTTTGATGCCAAAACTCCGGTGGCTTCAACTGCTATCATTGAACTGAAAGACGAGAACGAAAAAACCAGTCGAATTTTATTGCTGCCCAAAGGCGGCGGGATTTCACTTAATTGGCAAGGTCAACCCTTGCAGGTGATCACTTTGGAAAGCCCACTGGGTGAAGCCGTTGTGGGATTAAAAGTGGGCGATAGTTTTCTCGTCGAAATTGGCCGGCACTCAAAAGAATATGAAATCATTTCAGCTCATTGAGTTTTGTTTTGCGTCTGACAAAACGACGAACGGATCGATGAACAAATGTCAGCTGTTTTTCCACCATGTAATCAAATACGGCTAAAAGCCCATCATGCTGTCTCTGACCAACCACAAATCCAACTTCAGAACCCAATAATTCGACCGTCTGGTGAATGGCTTCAATCGTCGAAAAACATCCCGGGGCCGGCTGCTTACGAACCCTAAAATTCGAAGGCTTCGTGGGCGAAAAACAAATTTTTGAAAGCTTTTGCAAATTTGTACTTTGATTGAGCATTTTTTTTGCTGTTGCCCAAGTGCCATCGATTACAAAAATAACAGGATTTTTGTCAGCTGGGAAAATTTCTAATGGGGTATCCCCGTCGGGGCAATTCCGGCTATGACTGTGACTGTGACTGAGATTCAAAGAGTGCTTTCCCGGATACAAAATTAGGCAGTGATTTTGGGGATTCCGAATGATTCGCTGAACTTGTTCATCTTGAGAGTAATCTTGACCTCGGATCAGCTCTGAATTCTCCAAACAAAGATGAGACATCCTGCCGGTGGCGATTCTTCGACGAGCCTCAATAGGATGAATTAGAATAACAAATTTGATTTGCGGATCGAACTTTTTGATTTGCTGGCAGTAGCAACCAAATTCTGGTTGTAAACAAGTCAGACAGAGATTTCGGAAGACTGGTTGAGCCAATTCTTGTTTGCGCCTTTGCTTTCTGTACAGTTCGATATTCAAAGTAGCTCCTGGAGAAAAAAACCTGAACAAAACATGAAAAAAATATCGATCCGAGCGTTTAAGGCATTTGTTTTATAAATTGATCCGCTGATTCAATCGATTTATTCATTTCTTGAATGAGGCCTTCAATTTCCCTTTGGATATTCAAGCTCTCCCCTTTGAGAGAAGCAACAGCCTGAGCGTTTAGATTGTGTTTGAGAAATAAAACTTGGTCTTTGAATTTATGCAGAACTGGGTCCATTTTTGATTCCGCTTTTTTCAAATTCGAGTGCATCTGCCGATAGCGCTCTTCAGTTTGCCTTAAACTGTCACGGCTTTTTACCCGCAGCGACTCGGTCTCAATCTGTTCGATCTCTTTATCCCACTCTTCGAATAGATCTTTGGCCACAGTTTCTACTCTTTGCACGCTGTTGTGAACTGTATCGGCCTTTGCCGAAGCTCTGTCATAAGACGACTTTAAAGAGTCATATTTCTTTTCAAGTTCACCGCCGTTGAATCCCGACACTTCTTTGAGACGCTCGAGAGCAGTTTTAAATTCTTTACCGGCCTCTTTTTCATCATCTCGAGCTGTATCCACCCGTTTCTTTAGAAGATCGCGCTTTTGCACGCCGATCATTTCATAGGCCGAATACCCTGCGTTGCGGCCCGCCTTTTCAATTGCGTTTTGGCAAGAGAGAAGAAGCGGGATTAAAATCAGAAAAAGTATTTTGGTATGATGATTTATTAAATCCATAGAAGAAATATTTCATTCTAAGTCCAAGAAGTAAATGAGAGAAGTAAATAAGCTGGTGATCTGTAACAGTTATAACGCATACCCAGCTGTTGCCTAAAAAAATGAAAAGAGGAGTTAAGCAGCCGGTGATGATTCGGCAGGTGTTTGGTTGCATCTAGTACATCGATGAATCCATATCCCTAGTATGGCGACAGAATTCGCCAAATGACAACACTGACTGTTGAAATATCCCACCGTTCTAGTTTTGTGCAGTGACAGCTTTATTTCTCTGAGCCGGTTTGAGCACTCCTATCGAAACATGAAAGGAAGGCCCTTGAGCTTTTGTCATGTGCCACCATCCAGACGGAATATAAGGTCGGGCTCCTGGTTTTAAGAAACAACGCATTTCAGTTTGAGTGTTTCCCTTTTCAAACTCTAGATTTTTCGGCAGCACAGCTGGCAGTGGGTATGCCTTCACAGTGTTTGGTCGAAGATAAAATTCTTTTTCACCCAGACTTTGAATGACAAATATTTCTTCAAGATCGTAATGCCATTCGATTAAATTTTTAAAGTGGAGAGCCTTTAGAGGCTGAGCAAATGTCTTTTGCTGGAAAGCTTCTTTGTGAAACTCTCCAACCGTCAAAGGAATTAGCAGTTCCTCTTAAATAGCCATTTTGTCTGTTAAACGATTTTCACTTCTATTGGCAAGCCGACTTAACGCTTGATGCTTTGTTGCTTCCAATTGAAGTGCTCATTTCCAGTTGAACGCCGGAACCTTGTGGGTTGTTCGTCAGCGTGATCATGACTGTTTTTTGTGGTGTTTCCATGGATCGAAACGTGTAAACTTTCACACCCTCTTTGAATTGTGTCATTGGAGCAAAGAAAAAATCAGAATTCGTTTGCACGCCTAAAAGCCCGGTAGACGTTTCATACTAACGAAAATCAGTTGATTGGCAATAAGCCATGGGAGTCATCTTAAAGCCTAATGGGCCGCCATGGTCGGCTTGGTCGGGATAAATGTCAGCCAAAGCGCTCGCTCCTGAAAGAAGGCTAACAAATAAGCATGCCGATCCTTACAATCATGACTATGAGTTCGACATGTTCTTCGCGGCTCATGTTGAATATTCAGTAAAGATCAGGTAAACCTTTCCCCCTATGATCAGCACTACAAATGTGAGCCTGCGCTTCGGTGGAAAAAAATTGTTCGAGGACGTCAATGTTAAATTCACTCCGGGAAATTGCTATGGATTGATTGGTGCAAATGGCGCTGGCAAAACAACTTTTCTTAAAATCCTTTCCAAAGAAATCGAGCCGAATACGGGCGAAGTCGTCATTCCATCCGATATGCGCCTTTCGGTTTTGAAACAAAATCAATTCGCATTTGATCAGCATGAGGTTCTGAAAACAGTTCTCATGGGGAATGATAAGCTTTTTAAAATCATGCAGGAAAAAGATGCCCTCTACGCAAAGCCTGATTTTTCTGAAGCTGATGGGGTTCGAGCCTCCGATTTGGAAACTGAGTTCGCTGAACTGAATGGCTGGGAAGCCGAATCCGAGGCCGGAGTGATGTTGGCTGGGCTTGGAATTCCGAGCTCAGCTCATACGAAATTGATGAAAGAGTTGGATCCAGGCGAAAAGGTGAAAGTGCTTTTGGCCCAAGCTCTCTTTGGACAGCCCGGAGTCCTCTTGCTTGATGAGCCAACAAACAATTTAGATATTTATGCAATCAATTGGCTCGAAGAATTTCTAGCGAACTTTCCGAACACAGTTATAGTGGTCTCCCACGACCGATATTTTCTCAACAGAGTTTGCACTCATACAGCCGACATCGATTTCTCTAAAGTTAGCGTTTATTCTGGAAATTATGATTTTTGGCGGCAGGCGACCGAGCTCAATCAGAGATTGAGATCAGACCAGAATAAGAAGAATGCAGACAAAGCTGAGGAGCTAAAAAGTTTCATTCGTCGCTTCAGCGCAAATGCTTCAAAATCCAGTCAAGCCTCGTCTCGGCAAAAGCAGCTTGAAAAATTGGACCTCAGTGACATGCCAGTTTCGACTCGTCGACAACCCTTTGTCGGTTTTGATCCGAAACGGGAAGCTGGAAGTGATGTTTTAACAGTCGACAAAGTCAGCAAATCTCTCAATGGTGAAGTGATCTTAAAAGATATAAGCTTCACTATGAAAAAAACCGATAAGATCGTTTTGCTCGGCCGAAATGACATGGCGAAAACGATGTTGCTTGATATTTTAGCTGGTGAACAGAAACCAGATTCAGGATCTTGCTCCTGGGGAGCCACGACAACGCGAAGTTACTTTCCCACAGACAATTCAAAATATTTTTCTGAGGGTCCAGAAAATTTGGTCGATTGGCTCCGGCAGTATTCCGAGGACAAAGATGAATCCTTTATTCGCGGATTTTTGGGAAAGGTTTTATTTAGCCGAGATGAAGCATTAAAAAGTCCACGCGTTCTCTCCGGGGGAGAAAAAGTGCGCTGTATGCTCGCTAAAATGATGCTTTCAGGAGCCAATGTTTTACTGATCGATGGCCCAACCAATCACTTGGATTTAGAAAGTATCACAGCCGTAAATGAGGGTATCAAGCGATTCAAAGGTGCTGTGATTTTCACTTCCCATGACCATGAATTTGTCCAAACTGTCGCCAACCGGATCATCGAAATTGATGTTACATTGAAGGACGATCGAGAGATGGATTACGAACAGTATATCGAGCTAAAAAAGCCGACTTTGCAGTGAGTTTTTGTTGTAAAAACACATGGACTTCAGTGAATTCCTGGACCTGACAATTCCTTTGTCGTGACCATGTTCAGGCAAAGGAAGATCACCATGGCAAATTAGACTAAATTGAAAATTAATCCTTTAAGCCGCCAACCGAAACAACAACGACTTGTGATGGCGGGGCGGGAGTTGGCAAAAGCTTTTTTGTTCGAAGCATATTGCGGACAATTTGCCCGACCACACAGAATTCAGTGACGAGGAATTAAAAGCTCGATCGACGATCGACGATTTTATTACAAAAGCCACTGAAAATGGTTTTAAGCAATCTGATTTGGTAACTGCAGCGCGAGTCTACCATGGGCAGTCCAACATCCATCGGCTGACTCAGGAGCAAATCGATGACTAAGATCAATGGATCAGCGCCAAGATTGCCAAAAAAGATTTAAACCCTGCAAGTGCCTCCACCGTTATTGCGCCACGCGAGCCTCCGGCAGTGGCGAAATCACAGAAATCGACCGCAGTTTCAGTAAAAGCCTGATTCTTTAGCGGGCCCATGCTAACTTCTGTGTTTGATTTCGGCCTGTGTTTAATTTCGAAGGATTTTTCGATGCTCGAAAATAGTTTTGTCCATTTGCCAGGGATCGGTCCGGAGACTGAAAAAAAATTGTGGTCTCAGGGACTTCACACTTGGGATGATTTGCAGTGCAATCTTGAAATTCTTTTTTCTGCCAAAAAAGCAAATTCATTAGCCGCCGCTTTGGATGAATCCCGATCAGCTCATGAAGAATCTGAATATGAATATTTTCAGAGTCGATTTAAAGGCAGTGAGATGTGGCGTCTATTCCCGGCTCTTTTGAAACAAGGCCTGAAAAATGATATCGCTTACCTTGATATTGAGACCACTGGCTTAGGATTTCCTCCAGCTTCTTACTCGACAACAATTGCTGTTTTATTTCAGGGTCAATTGCATTTAGAGCATGAATTGGATCGCAAGTTTGCTTTGCTCAAAAATATAAATAGCAGTGCGAAAATGATTGTGACTTTTAATGGCGGGCCGTTTGACCTGCCTTTTCTTAGAAGAGAGTTTGGTCTTTCATTTGCTCAAGCTCACCTCGATCTTCGGTTTTGGTTTGCTAAACTGGATCGCCGAGGTGGGCTTAAAAAAGTCCAGCAGTCTTTTCCGATGATTCACCAGAGAAAATCCATGGATATTGATGGCTTTGATGCTGTTCGCTTATGGGCCTTGCATCGAAAAGGCATTCCAAAAGCCTTGGAAACTTTGCTTACATACAATGCAGAAGACACGATTGTCCTGGAGCAGTTGGTGTATACAGGTCTAAATTTAGAGTCCGAACAGAGAGCACATTTGAAATTGCCGAATTATCAGTTGCCTCAAGTTCCCCTGATTCCAACGGAGGTTTGCCCCGAAGTGTATCGACTACTTCGAGGCCACCGTTTTGAATTTTCAGAATCCTATTAAATTATGATCCTATAAAATTGCTGCTCACTGATTTTTGTATGCAGTCGTTTCCAAAACTGTCGGACGAGACTCTGGTGTGCGTCCTGTGTGCTGGGTGTTCACTTCACCAATAAAAAGATCTGTTCCAGACACTTTAAAAATTTGATAATAGGGATTGTTGGCATCGGGAATATCAGCAATGCAGTTTTTTCCGGTGACATCTTTATCGACACTCAACTTCCAATCTTTAAAGCCACAAAAAGTCGCAATGTTTGCAGCAGCCACGGCTTTGTCCGTATTCAGCCTTGCTAGAACTTGTTGAAGAGTCATATCAATGGCATTGACCTGTCCAGGTTTGTCATTGTTTACCACATACTGAAACTGAGCACGACTTTGAAGATCAGCGGCACCTGTGCAGTCAGCATTAGAAGGATAGACGTCGGTTTGAATTTGCACGTGCTGATCATCGACCAAAAAAGTATTTTTTGACGATTGCGCAGATCCTCCGGAAGCACAAGGCTTTGCCCAGTTGCCTATTATTTCGGGCGCTGAAGCTGCCCGATTGATTGGGTTGTTAGGCCCGGGAGGAGCGGCACCATTATCACTATTCTGAGCGCATGCCGAAAATACAAATGGTAAAAAAATTAATTGTGCGGTTTTCCAAGTTGAAGTGAATTTCATTCTTCCTCCGAAGTTGAGTTTGTTTTAGGAGATATTCCAAAATCCAGTGAGCTTCCACTCAAGCCCAGGACCAGTTCGATTTTGATGACAACAATTGCAGAGACCATACCAAATTTTAGGAAAGCTCAAACTTGAACATCACTCGAACATCAGTTGTCTCAGAATATTCAATAGTCAAAATCTCTGCCAAATACCACAAGAAATTGGCGGTCGTTTTAGGCGCGATGTTTGCTTAGTTTCATAACAAGGATTCTTATTATGAAAACTTTTATATTTCCAATCTTAGCTCTCTGCTTTTTTCTGATCACCCAGGCGTCCTGCCAAGTTCATCGGGACTCAAATGAGCCTATGGATGCGGGTTTTTTAAAGATTGATCGTGGTGATTACAATGGAGCGATCGAGTATTTAACAGATTTGAGCTCGAGGGACTTTCGCCCAGAAGTGAAAGTAGCTCTATCGTCTGCCTATGCGGGACGAGCGGGGCTAAAAATTGAGGGATTTTGGGACTTCGCTCAAAAAATGAAAAATGAGCCTGTGACGACAGAGACACTGATTCAACAGCCATTTTACCTGCACAACAAAGCCAATGTAGCCAATGTGGAGCCGTTTCTCTCAGAACAAAATCGACAAGACTTGGAAACTGTTTTTCAAATGATGTCAGCGCTTGATATTTACCGAGCACGGGTTCTGACAATCCCCTACATCCCAAAAAGTCAAAGAGGTGATTTGCAAACAGCCATAGAAATTCTCAATCAAATTCCGACGTCTGGTGGACGAGTGTACAGAGCTGTTCTGACTGGGGCCTTTTTGCGATCCGAACTGGACGATGGTTTTGATGTTTGGGGTTCTATTCAAGCTCGCATCAACGATGCTTATCGAAATCCCATCGAGGCGATTTCTATCTTCTGCACACCCCTCACTGGAAATTTTGCGACTTGGTTGGGCAAGGAATTTTATTATGTTCAGACAGCTTCAGAGGATTTAGGATTTGCTTTTCCATCCGACACTCAAAGTTTTTCGGCTTTCTCAACGCCTGTCAGCGCCCTTCAAGAAAAAATACCACAGTTGCAAAGCACCTTGGTGCCAGGACCTTGCAATGAATAAAATTTCTATTTCAAGCTCGCTTTTTTTTCTAATCTTTCTAATCTTAGCGACTTCCATGTCCCTTCCTGGAGTCAGTTTGGCAGTTGAAGTGCCAAGGCAATTGACTTCGGGACGATCTGACTTCAAAGCGAGAGCTCTTGGCGACAATTGTTATTCGATGGATCTCGAGGGAGACACTCCATGCAATCCTGCTTTCCTGGCTGGTGATGCTAAAGACTACTGGTTTGGGCATTTTTTCATGGGCAACAATGTTAATTATTATAAAGATGCTAAAGAGGTTTTGGACACACGGGCAAACACAGAAACATTTGAGCGGTTGTTCAGTCAAACTCGAAGCTCGGAATTAAATGCAGATCTCGAGTTTGGCTATAGAAAAAATTACTTTGCCGCCAGCTTTTCACCGTCAAAAATTGGCTATTACAGTTTGATTCGTGACCGAGTTTTACCGTATATCAGTTTGTACGCTTCACAAGAACAGATCTTACGGTTGCAGTCAGCCTGGAAAATACAAGATAGTTTTTATTTAGGCCTCCAAGGCCGCGCCGTTTCGCGAAAATTTATTTTGTCCGATTTCTTTTTGACTGACGTTTTGGCTGAAGGCGGATCCGACAGAGTACTCAATGCGCGCTATCAAAATGTTTTTTATCTCGAACCCGGACTTTTGTGGTCAGCTCCAGAAATTTTTCTTCATCCACAAGCGTCGTTTGTTATCACTCAGGCTGGACTCTACGATAAAAGATATGATGATTTGCCGTCACAGCCTGAAGCCGAGATGGGGGCCTCGGTCAGACCTGATATCGGCTTCGGAACTTTGGAAGTTGGCGGCCACGTCAGTTTGCATCCCCAGACAAAGCGCTGGACAGACCTGGTCAGTGCAGCTGCGACTTTGACTGTCGGAAACTTTCAGTGGGTTGGCTCTGTCAGCGAAAATCAAGCTGACGCCGGATTGATGCTTCAGTTTTCTAAGCTTCAAGGTGGTATCCTTTACGACTACCGTATATTTGAAAACCTTCTCGGTGAAAAAGATCAACGCCATACATGGTATTTCCAATTTGGTGGACAGATTTAATCTTTTTTCAGAATTTCATTTTGAGACAAGTTCCCCGTAATTTCTAGGGGTATTTGAAGCAAGAGATGGCATCCTGCCAGATGAAGGCTGTGCGCCTCCTTACCTCGCCATTCGGTCGACGGCCCAGGGTCGATCCGATTTTAACTCAGGATTTAGATTTAAAACTTTCTTTGTCTTTAATTCTCCCGGTCACGATTACCGGGAGAAGCAGGAGCTCGAGGACAGAGTCCTCGATAGACAGGATGTCTTCTTCCACGACTGACAAAAAACTCAACTAAAAGGGGCCGACGGATACCGACTTCGTGATTGAATGCGAAAGAATGCTTAAAGTAAAGAAAGAGCACGATCTACGCGCTCTTTCTTTATCTTGATTCTAGATTGAACTTTTTTTCATGCTCATTTGAGTCCGCCGAATGGATTGGAGGATCTGGTCTAGTTTCGTTAGAAATTGCGATCGATCGGTTTTCTGCATAGGAGCTGGACCGCCTTTCGCTTCTCCAGTCTGTCGCAGGTGGGCCATCAATTCTCGGGTGCCCACAGCTTCTCCAATATTCTCTTCAGTCCATTCTTTTCCTTTGGGACTGAGCACTCGCGCTTTCTTTTTCAGAGCTCGCTCAGCTAATAAAATATCGGTGGTCACAACGACATCATCTAAACCGCATTGCTCAATAATCCAGTCGTCAGCGGAATCAAAATCTCCAGAAACCACCTGCATTCGTATTCGCTCACTGGATGGAATCTGTATAAATTTATTAGCAACTACGATCACTGAAATTTGATATCGCTCGGCAACTTTGTAAATTTCTTCTTTTACTGGGCAACCATCGGCGTCCACATAAATTTCTAACAAGTCAACCACCTTAAATCTGACTGGATTTTTGCAGGCCAATCTCTTTCTTGTACAAGGCGAGCTTATTGAATGCTAGAATTTCTCTATGAGAATTGAAAGTTTAAACGATTTACTAGGGCAGTTTCCTGATATTGATGGCTTCTGGAATTTTGATGATTTGGTTAAAACTGAAACAACCATTTCGGCGCTTTTACCGAGCCCCTCTGAAACTTGGAGTTCCAAGGATGTCGAAGTTTTAACTCAATTGGGCCGGGTGCAAAGTCTACAAGGTCATCATGCTTCGGCTCGAGTCACTTTGGCAGAAGCTCAGAAAAAAATCGCCGACTTAGACAGTGCGGCTCGATTGCGACCGGAGATTCGATATTTGTTAGAGCAAGGGCGATTGCTCTGTGCGCAAATGACACCATCTAAGGCGCAAAATTATTTCTCTCAAGCTTGGAATTTGTCTGCTTCAGCGAAAGAAGTTTTCTTTGCTATTGATGCAGCCTTGATGCTTTCGATCAGTCAGCCACCAAAATATCAAAATGAGTGGCTTCAAAAAGCCCTGTCGTTGGCCGAAGAAACGGTTACAGAGCAAGGTCATCTTTGGTTGGCGCAACTGTACACGATGGACGGATGGCATAAATTTGATTTCCGTTCCTTTGACAAAGCTCTAGAAAGTTTTGAAAAAGCCCTGGCTCGTCCCCGAGTTCCTGGCGACGATACAAAAAATTTCGTCATCCGTTGGTGCATTGCGCGAACCTTGCGCGCCCTGGGCCGAATTCAAGAATCCTATGATCTTCAGTATGCCCTTCACACAGAGTTGCTCGAAGTGGGCGGCTCGAATGGCCATGTTTATTTGGAACTTGCCGAGTGTCAGCAAACCCTCAACCGTTTAGCCGAAGCTAAAACAAATTTCGAATTCGCTTATAAAGAGCTCTCAGCCAATGGTTGGTATACGGATAACAAAGCATCAGAGCTTGGCCGAATTCAGTATCTTTCCAAGAAGTCGGTTCAATACTAATCGGTACTAATCCGATACTGACGAGAGTTTCATTCAGTTGAATGTGGTATTTCCGAACGATTCTCTGTTGAACCTGCGAGGCAAAAAACCATAATCCTTCCGTGAAATGCAAAGAAGTGCCCCTATGCCCTCTTTTTTATGCGGCAAGCTTTATGCATAATTCATAATGCAGGAGGTACTGGTTATGAATTCACAATTAGAAGCGGCCGCTGCATCTTTTGTAGCACCGAAATTGTTGAGCAAATTTAGATTTCGCTATTTGGTCTTCGGAGCAGCTGCATATTATGGTTTGAAATACCTGAGCAGCCGTGGTGTTTTCCCTAAACAAACAGGTGCTGCAGTTGATTTGATCGACAGAGGCATCGATATGGCGAAAAATCAAGTTGGCATTGGTAGCAGCATGTCTGATGTCGCATCCACTTCAATGAGCCGACATTAGAAATCTCTAGTCTTTGAAAGTGATGCGCTAAATAGCCGCTTGTTCAAAGTCTTGAAATTTTTTAAATAAAGAAGAGAGCTGGGCCCTACCTGGCTCTTTTTTTTCCTTTATGATCGACGCATGTTTTGTTTGAGTTTCTTCCTTCGGCTCCCGCATAATTAATCCAAAGCGAGAGTAAAATATGACTGAGAAAAAGAGATGGGTGATCAAAGCCGGAAGCAAGATGGTTTGCGATGGCGGTCCCCTTTTGATGCGAGGCTGGATGCAGCAAGTAGCTGAGCTCAAACGAAAGCACCATATTGAGGTGATTTGGGTGACCTCAGGTGCTATCGCGTGGGCTGTGGAAAGGACTAGATTTAAACAGCCTAAACGCACGCTCCCCCAAAAACAGGCCCTCAGCGCAATTGGTCAACCGCTGATTATGGACCAATACAATCTCGCACTTCAGGCAACTGATTTGTTAGGAGCTCAAGTTCTGCTCACTTCAGATGATATGAAAGATCGAAGTCGACGACGCAATTTGCAGAACACATTAAACGAACTGCTGCGTTGGAAAGTGATCCCGCTGCTCAATGAAAATGATGCTGTGGCAACTGAACAAATTCAGTTTGGAGACAATGATTCACTGGCTTCCCAGGTCGCGGTGATGATGAAGGCGGAACGATTGATTTTAATGACCGATGTTGATGGCCTGTTCGATCAAGATCCAAAAAAATTTTCTGGCGCAAATCTTATTCAGTATCGTCGTCGAATTGGTGCGGCTGAAATGAAGTTGGCGAATCGCCAAGAAAAATCAAAAGAAGGCACTGGTGGAATGTACTCAAAACTTTTGGCTGCAGATTTTGCATGTCGTTCTGGAATTGTCACCCATCTAGTTCGAGGAGATTGGCCTAAAAACTTGCTTGAGCTTGCACGCGGTCGAGCCGTTGGAACTCAGATTGGCGGATCCTTTGGCAAGTGATGCAAAGTTAGACCCGCAAATAGAAGCTGCCCTCTTAGAACTCCGGCGCAAAGGCAAGGATCTGAGGAAACTTTCGACAGAGAGAAAAAATAAAATTCTTGGTGATTTGGCAGCTAGCTTAAAAGAACGAGCTGACTTAATCTTGAACGCCAATCAAAAAGACTTGCAAAATCTTTCTGCGGATTCGACGCCAGCTTTTCAAGATCGCCTTACCCTCAGTCAATCGAGGTTGGGATCAATGGCCGAAAGTTTGATCCAAGTCTCGCAACTTCCGGACCCAGTTGGAGAAGTGATTGAGTCAAAAACCTTGAACAATGGCCTCAAGCTGCAAAAAGTACGAGCTCCCTTGGGAACTTTGCTTCTCATCTTTGAGTCTCGACCCAACGTCATTCTCGAAGCTTTTTCATTGGCCTTCAAGTCTGGAAACTCGATCATTCTTCGTGGTGGCTCTGATTCCCGCTGGACCAGCGAAGCTCTCTATCAACTGATGTCCGAAGTTCTCTCACAAAATAATTTCGCAAGTTCTAGCTTCTACCCAGTTCAGGACTACGACCGAAAGGTTGTCGAAAGTCTTCTTCGGCGAAAAGACCTGATTGATGTGGTCATCCCTCGTGGAGGCGATAAGTTGATTGAATTTGTTCAACGAACAGCGCTCATGCCTTTGATTAAAAATGATCGCGGTTTATGCCACACCTATGTCGACGAAGATGCAGATCTGGAAATGGCAGTTCGAATTGTTGCCAATGGTAAAATCTCTCGTCCGGGAGTTTGCAACTCACTGGAGACAGTTTTGGTGCATAAAAGCTGTGCCGAGTCGTTTCTAAAAATGCTCGACCTGGCCACCGGCTCATCGAAACTTCAGTGGCGAGTCGATTTGCCAAGTCAGAAATTTCTACCGAACAAGGCCGAAGTTCGTCTGGCTTCGACAACTGACTGGGACACCGAACACTTAGATCTTATCCTCAACTGCAAGCTGGTTGAAAGTTTGGATCAGGCGATGGAGCACATTCAATTGCACGGGTCTCAACACTCGGAAGCGATTGTCACTTCTTCTGAAAGCAAAGCACGTCGTTTTCAAGACGAAGTCGATGCGGCTGCAGTTTACTGGAATGCTTCGACTCGATTTACTGACGGCTTTGAATTTGGGCTTGGCGGAGAATTGGGCATTAGCACTCAGAAATTACATGTTCGCGGGCCGGTGGGCTTAAGAGAATTGACAACGCCTAGGTGGCTTATAGATGGAACCGGGCAAATTCGCTAAATAGTTGCAGAATAATTAGAGTCATTTCGGTGGCTCTCAAGGAGATCGGAATGGACATTCAGCCTAGAAGATCACCGGCTATTCCAATAATTATAGCTCTCAATGTGATCGTGTTTATTTTTTGGCATCTTTCCCAAAATCCATTGGTGATGTTGCAAAATTTCACAGTCAGCTGGGAGGGGCTGAGTGAAGGTCGTTTTTGGACTTTGCTCACATCCGTTTTTTCACATAATCTTTTGTGGCATCTGTTTCTAAATATGTTTGTTTTGAGAAGTTTCGGCTCTTTGATGGAAAAAGTTTTAGGGACTCGGACTTTTATTGCTTTTTATTTAGCGGCAGGATTATTTAGTTCTCTTTGTCATGCTGTCGTCTCGAACTGGATTTTGCAGTCTCCAGAGATCCCAGCTTTGGGAGCTTCCGGCGCAATCAGTGGAGTGATCTTGGTGTTTGCCCTGATTTTTCCCAAAGAACGGATCTGGATTTTCGGAATCTTGCCGCTTCCTGCACTGTGGGGCGCGCTTGCTTTCATTGGTTTGGACGTCTGGGGATTGGTCGCGCAAGCCGAAGGCGGTGGACTTCCAATCGGACATGGCGCCCATATTGGTGGAGCGCTCACTGGGATTGCTTTTTATTTTCTGTCCGTGCGACCTAGACTGCAAAGATCTTTAACTAGAACTACAGCCCCAGCTTCTTGAAAAAAGCGTCGGAGTTTGGTTCTCGTCCTAAAAATTGCCGTAAAAGCTCAATCGCATCCTGCATATTCCCCTGCTCCAAAATGACTTTCCGGTATTTGGCGCCTTCAGCCGCGTTGGTGAGATCGTCCGCAGGAAACTGCGAAAACATATCTTGAGCGTACACTCCGGACCACAGGTATCCATAATAGCCGGCATCGTAGCCGCCCATCAAATGCCCAAAGCCCGCAGCAAACTGATTTCCAGCTAAGGGCTCCTGCCCAACGATTTGGCGGTAAAGCTCATTATAGATTTCAGTCACATTTACTTTTGAATTTTCAGTGTGAATCTTCAAATCGAACAACGAATACAAAAGCTGTTTGGTGTAGTCAGCTCCCTGTTGAAAATTACGGACCGCAATCATCTTAGTCAAAAGATCATCGGACAGCTTTTGTTCGGGATGCAAATAATGTCCCGAAACCCGGCTCAAAATTTTTGGATTCCAAACCCAATTTTCAAGCATTTGTGATGGTGCCTCAACAAAATCTTGTGCCACACTTGCGCCGGACAGACTGGCGTATGGGGCCTTGGTCAAAGTTTGGTGCATGATATGGCCGAACTCATGAAAGAAGGTTTCTACTTCATCATGAGTTAATAACGAAGGTTTTGTGCCTGATGGTGGAGTGAAGTTTGCGACAATGGATGAAGCAGGCAGACTGTAAATTCCTTTGCCTAAAAGACGGCCCGATATCAGAGAAAAGGCCGCTGCGTGACCATACTTTCCTGGACGGGGCACCAAATCAGTGTAGAAATGACCGATCAAACGGCAATCACTGGCATCGTGAATTTCGTAAAGTTTCACTCCGTCAGCCCAAACTTTCGCAGTTTTCACTTCGATAAATTTGACTCCAAGCAATTGCGAGTAAACATCAAATATACCTGCGACCACAGTGCTCGCTGGGAAATACTCGCGAATCTTTTCGTTATCCAGACTGTAATCTCGTTTTTGCAGTTGGTTTCGCAGGTATGTCGAATCCCATGGATTCACCGAAGTCGATCCCGGCTCAAATTGTTTTTTGAAATCTAGCAACTGAGCTTGGTCTTGTCGGTTGCGGACAATCAACTTGTTTTTCAAGTTCATTAGAAATTTCAAAGCAGTGTCACTGTTTTTGGCCATTTGTGGAGCAATTCGATAATCAGCCCAGTTTTTAAATCCTATAATGGTAGCAATTTGACTTCGCAAGAAAACAGCTTCTTCGAGCAACTGAGTGTTCGCTGCGCCGCCGCGGTTCAAGTAAGCAATCATCATTTGGTGACGAGTCTCTGAAACAGAAACATTCTCCATCAGATCGCCGTAATCTGTACTTTTCGTTGTCACAACAAATTTTCCGTCTGCCGTTTTTTCTAAGCGAGCCAGAAAATCAGGTTGAGCTCCGCGAAGCTGCTCTAAACTGAAAGTCACTGAAGTGTTGTCTAAATTCAAATTGGTCGAATACTGATTTTCTTTCGTTGATAGCTGAGATTTTAGGTCCTTAACCTGGGCCAAGGCAGAGTCAGATAACTTCAAACCATTTTGTTCAAAAACTCGCAAAGTTTGTGAAAGCAAACGGCTTTGCGCTGGAGCGGAGGTTTTTTGACTCGACAAAATATTGTACAAAGGTCGGCGAGTAAAAATATCAACGCTGTACTGCCCAATTTTCTGTTCGCAATCGGAGGCCTCTGCGCTGACAGCCGTGTCTGTTGAGACATATCCCATAAAAGTCAATGGAGTGGATTCATCTGAAAAATCGGCCAAAATGGTTTCGAACTCAAGCAAAGTGCTTTTAATATTTTGTTTTTCCGACGGTAGCGCAATCAAAGCGGCCAATCTCTCCTCAGTGTGTGAAATTGCTTTTTCACAAAGAGCGGTTACTTCACCAACTCGGTAAGCTGGTCGAATTGGCTCCAGCCCTCCTTGCAACGAGCAAGAGATGGAAGCCTTTGTGCTACCACTCAAAACTGGAGTCGAATTCGGCTTGAAAATTTGCGAAGATATTTTTGAAGCCTCTTTTGAACTCTGGGTGCAGCTGACCACAAAAGTCGCAAGAAATACCAAGCCAGAAGCGAAAAAAGCCATTTTTTGCGCAGACATTTGCACTGAGACCTCGCGATCGATTAGAAATTTTGACACCACCATCAAGGATGGAAAGCTCTGAGACTTCCACTAGAGCAAAGCATGTGCCGTTACATGCTTTGTTATTCGAAGGAGTTTGATTGTCAATTCAAAGGACAGTTCCTAAACTATATAGAGAAATATTTTGAGGACTCTTTATGGAAATCAGCCCAGCCGACCAAATTTTTATCGATCAAGCTTCGGATTTTTTTCAGAATCCAGGGCCCCTCGTGCAAAGCCTCAACTGGATCGGCAAGCCAGTAGAAAAGCTAGCTGAACGTTTGCCTGAAAAGGTACGGAATTTGATTACATCTGCCACTCAAAAAGCAATTGGAAAGGCTTTGGTAGCGGCCGTCCAAAGCTTCCCACAAAGCCATTCGCTCGAAGCGGCATTCCTACCAAGTGACGGCGAGCAGATCGAAAAATCTTCTCTTCTGTCTTCGTGGGCCCACAAAGCCTCAACCACTTTCACTGGCGCAGTTAGCGGTTTTTTTGGAATTGCCGCACTTCCTGTCGAGCTTCCAATCACAACTGTTTTGATCCTTCGAGGAATTCTCGATCAGGCTCGGCTTTATGGCGAAGATGTGCAGGATTTAGAAACTCGAATGGAGTGCCTCATGGTTTTTGCTCTTGGGACAAACAACTCTAAAGAAGACTCGATGGAGTCGAGCTATTTCACAGCTAGGGCGGCGCATGCCCAGGCTGTTCGCCAAGCGGCCCAGTACATCACCAAGCTGTCCAGCAAAGAATTGGTTGAGGCTCTAGAAAGAGGATCTGCTCCGGCCGTGCTTCGCTTGATCGCGCAGATTGCTCAGGCCTTTGAAATTCGAGTGACACAGAAAATGGTCGCTGACGTTGTGCCGATTTTAGGTGCCGTCACTGGAGGCGCCGTGAACTTTGCCTTCACTGATTTTTATTGCCGGGCCGCTCGATTTCACTTTGGCGTCCGAGCCTTAGAGAAAAAATACGGAATTGATTCGATTCAAGATCTAATGAAACAAAAAATGCAGCTGCATTGAGATATCTAACCTTAACCTACACCTTAACCGGATCAATTCGGGTCGTTTGAGAAGGCTCTGTCCTTGATAATCCGGTCTGGAAGCACATGAGCGGGAATCGCCGTCCCACTCCAGCTGAGATTTTGGTAGGAACCCATTCTCACTTTGACTGAGCTCACTTGGACATCAATGATTGAATTAAAATTTTCTTTAGCTGCTAAGAAAGCCAATCGCAAAATTGTTTCATCTCGGTCGGAACAGGCTTCAACTTTGACCGGATCGACAAATCGTTTGATCAGCCGAGTCTCTTTGCTTTGTTTTTTGTAGTAAACATCAATTTGTTTTGCTTTTAACATGGTCTGTTTGTAGGCGGCAAGCTCAGGCTCTACCTTTTCATTAAAGCATGGGGGGCAATAGGTCGAATGAGTCAATTCATTTGGAACTTCGGGAAGGAAGGAAAAAGTTTCTTCCTCGACAAATTGAGCACAGTATTTACAAACGGCGCTATGACAAAAACCGCATTGTAAAGTCGGCTTTGGTTTAAAACATGAGATACAGACTGACTTTTCCATAAGATTGGGATAACATATCTTCGGCCCAGAGAGGACTTCGAATCTTGGTTCTTTGCAATTCTTTCAGTTCCTGGACTCCCCGACCAACCGCCTGAAAACCCTCTGTTTTGGCGGCAATTTTCTGTCAAACTTCAGAGCCCGTGCTAACCTAACAGGGTGACAAAGCAGACACTTCCCTTTCTCAGTCTCTTTCTTTTTACTTTGTGCCTTTCTGCCTCCGTTCAGGCTAGCTATTTTCTTGGCTTCAGCGGCTCTCATTTGAATCTCGAGTACAAGAGCGTTCGCACAGGGACTTTCGAAGCAGAGACAAAAGGTTATATTGAGCTTGCCGGCTTTGGTGGAGGCTACAGCACGATGGCTCCCGGCGCCGGCGGTTATGAGTTAGGACTTGGATTTTTAGGCACCAATGCAATCAATGTTGAGCCGAAAACAGATTGGCATACCACCTGGTTCTACCGGCTGTCAGGAAAAGTAAACTACACTTTTTCATTTGGTCTGTTTTTCACAACTGGGGCTGATGTGCTTGTTTCTTTCTACCAAGATGGAGAAAGTCACTATCTGGGAGTCGGCGCTTTGCTGGGAATTGGTTACCGAATTGACGAACATTCGTCAGTTTCTTTGAGCAACGTCAACAGTTCAATTCTGTTTGCCGGTGACAACTATCGAGCTTTGCGTGGGCAGACATTGGACTTGATCTACTCTTTTTAGAACTTAGATTTTTAATTGGTATTGATTGTTCGTGGAAGAAGACATCCTGTCTATCGAGGACTCTGTCCTCGAGCTCCTGCTTCTCCCGGTCATCGTGACCGGGAGACTTAAAGACAAAGAGAATTTGTGATGCGTTGTTTGAGATGCTAAGAAAATTTGAGATAGAACGAAAAGTTGAGAACGTAAGAAAAGCTTGAATTTAAGATCGGATCGACCCTGGATGGTCGACCGAATGCTGAGATATGGAGACGCACAGCCTCCATCTGGCAGGATGCCACCTCTTGCCTCAGATACCTCTAGAAATTACGGGAGAACCATTCAGCTACCTGAATTTTTGAGTGGGGTAAAAAGTGATTCCAATCCGTTGAGCTTGATCTCATAAAGCTGAGTTAATAAACGTCCCAACTCCCCTTCTGGAAAACCCTGAGTGTAAAACCAAACAACATAGGGTTCAGGCAAATCAATCAGAACCCAGCCTTTGAATTTTCCAAATGGCATCTGCATATTGGCAATCTTCACGAGATCAGACAAATTGGGGATGGGCTGATTTGGCAAGCTCAAATTGTGAGCCCTATTGTGAATGTCAGGGCAGGAACTCCTTCATAGCCTTTTGCATTCAGAAAATCCAAATGTGGAGTGATGCGATAATCAAGCATTTTGCGATACAGCAGGTGACTCCATGACATACTCAAACTGTAACTGTCCAAGCGATAGGACGGTTGGTTCACCGAGCCGAAAATCAGATTGTAAGACAGAGATGAGCGGTCTGTAACCCCCTGTCCGAATGAAAATCCATTGGTAACCGAAAACAGATGCGTTTTATCGTCGTACTCTCCTTCATTGATCAAAGTGAGTGAAAAAATATGTGACAATTGAAAATGCACATTCATTGAAGGGAAAAAGCCGGTCCCTCTATCAGGATTGGCAAAAAATTCAAGCTTAGGCGTTATGTCTGAGTTTTGATAATTCGCAGAACTTTCGAAACTGAGTGAGTGTGATACTTTGAGAGGGTTTTGCAGCCCAATCCGAGGCTGAAAGGCAGTGCGAACATTTCCCAATTTTCGAAACAACCCGAGAGTCGCACCATAATTTCTTTCTCGGGGAACCGTTCGAAGATCACCACGCTGGATGCCTTTTCTGTCTTCGTTTTCGTCATAATTGCTAAATTTCAATTGCCAATATTCTTCTAAATTAGGCAACCGCAAATTGACATTGATGCTGCCGGAATTGGAAACACCCTCTCTCTCAACCACAAAGGTTGAACTTTCAATTCGTACATTGGTTTCATTTTGCCGAGTCGTCAGTTTCTTGCCCGTCAAAAACAGATCAACTTTTTCAGCCAGCGTATCTAACCACTCCGAAACTGCAATGTTACCTACAATAAATTTCTGTTCCCAACTTTTATTGGATTTTTCAGCTTCTTTGGCTTGTTCTGCATCTTGCAATGTAGCTGCGGCCTCTTCCTGAGCCCACGCCCGTAAGCTCAGCGAAACTGAAAAAAAAGTCAGGGCAAAAAGCACCAGGGCTCGAACCAATTTTACCAAACGAACTCCAAATTAAATCCATCTGTTTCGGTATGGATTTCTATTGAACTTCCCCCAGTATCGACTCTAATCTTTCTGAATGCAAAACATGAAACAATTTCTCCTGATCAATTTTTTTATCACTTTCATTTTTTTTGCTCAGCACAGTTTTGCTTATGATCCAAAAGAAGGGAATATCTCAGCTATGCTGGGACCTCTAGTTTACCAAACTGCTTTTCATGGCGGACCCGACGACAGGACTTCACCATTGCTTGGAGGACTTGCCCTGATTGTCATGGGAGATGTCAGTGATCACGGAAACTTAGAAATTTCGATGTTTCATCTGAATAAAATTTATTACCGAGAGTTCCAGGGCGACTTTTTAGCCGAAGAAACAGAATTGATTCATATCTCGATGGGATATCGATATTGGATCAATCCGTATTTCTCAACTGCCCTTGCCTTTTCTTCCGGTTATGCGATCGGTGATCCCAGAGTACTTTCCAGTCGGATTGTAACTGGGCACGAAATGGATACTTCGGCTAGAGATCTGACTGAATATGGATTTGATTTCTCGGTACAGGGCCAGTTGTGGAGCAATGGCGTGATGGCTATCCTATTGGATGCCCGCTACACTTTATCAGTGACGAACAAAGAAGGCGAACATGGAGACCATTATGGAATGCTGCTGGGCTTTCGCTACTTTGTCCAGGAAAAGCAATCTCATGAAAGACCTCTGACTTCACCAAAAACGGGAACTCCTTAAGTTTAGTTTATATGCCTGGCATTTTGCCTAAAGAAAACCGTCAGATAAACTAAAGA